>JAAEPD010000035.1 GCA_024222455.1 Aureispira sp. | reverse complement strand
TCGCCTAGTGTTTTTTTGTCCGTGGGTCAGACTGAGTTTCTTGCAAGGCTTCTATGTACTCTTTAAACATCATTTTCTGGTTTTTAAACTCACAAATTAACTATTATCTACTACTTTTATACTTTTCCGAAGTTTTCAAAATATTAGGATTCCTTTCAAGTACATCAGCAAAAGTAGGATCTTCTGAGTTTATTTCCTCTTGCAACTCTTGGCGACTAGTTTGCATATGCTGTTGTAGCATAGCAATATGTTCTTGAGTCTCTGTAACTATTCTGCTCAGGTCTGTTAATCTTTCAGTTTCTTTGAGATGCCAAGCATTAATTTTAGTAGAAAGTTCACCTTCTTTTGCATTGTTTTGAAGAGTGTTGAACATACCAGAAAGTTCTGAAGCAGCTTGTTCACCTAAAGTTTCATTATTTACTTTAATATCTTTAAGTTGATGGGCATTTGAGAAATAACTGCACTGGGTACTGAGTACATTTAGTCTGTTTAAAAGTTCGGCAGCAGTGGATATACTGCTTGTGCCTTTTTCTATATCTTCATTATATAGTGGTATCAATTCAGAAAGACGATTGATTTCTACTTCTATTGAAATGTTTTCTGCTTCAAGTTTTTGCAGATCTTTGAGATAGTTTTCTCTTTGTATTAAAGTAATACTCATAATATATTAAAGTTTTTTTGTTCAAAAATAAGGTGTGAGTTTTTAGAACTTATTCGAATTCAAAGTGAAACGAGTTATTTTTGATAAACTGATCAAATTCATTTCCAATAGTTTCTAATGCTGTTTCTAGATGCTCAAATAGTTGATATGGATCTCCACTATGCTGATCTAATAAAGTTTGCATATTTTGATCTAATTGAACTTCTTGGGCTTGTTGTTCAACTTCTCTTTGCTGTTGTTGTTCGATACTTACTTTAAGGTCTGTAAAACGATTTTTTAGGTTCTCAAATCGTGTTTCTTGTTCTTCTAGAAGTTGACTGCAATGATCAATAACTTCAGCAGATTCTCTACCAAAAGTAGCCCTAGGAGCATTGAATAATCTAGCTTTGGTATTGTCTATATCTTGAATTTCTGTACTAATGGTACTATCCTCAGATTCAGTTATTGTATTAGCTTCTTCACAAGATTCTATAGCTTTTTCTAGATTATCAAAACGATTTTTTAGAGTATTAAGCGCAGTTTGAAATGCTTCAGGAACTTGTATTGTAGGTTCTGTTTGAGTTGTTACTTCTTGGCTAGGACTATTATTATCTATAGGTGTATTTTGGCCTGTTGACATATTTTGACTAGAAGATGTTTGTTGTAGTGCTTCTACTTCAGCAAGCTCGGATTGAACTTCTTGAATAACTTGCATCATACTATCTAGATTTGCTTGTTCTTGAGGAGATATTTCACCATCACTAAGGTAGTAGTTTCCGATCTTTTCCAGTTCCTGTTTTAGGTTTTGCAGTTCCTGCACTAAAGCTTCTCTACTCTGACTCATAATTATAGTTGATTTTAAATTGTTAAGGGAATATTTGGATTAAGCAGCTAATGCTTCTCGAATTTCTTGGATACGATTACGGATCTGCTCTACACGCTCTTGGGTTTGTTGGATTTTTGCTGTGTTTGAGCTTGTTTCTGTAGTTGTTTGCAAAGCATCTTTAATTTTAGTTTCCACACTCTGCAGTTGAGTCAACATAGTTTGTATCTTCTCCTTGTGTCGAGCTAGTTGTTGTTGAACAGCATCAGCAGCTTGAGCATATTTAGTATTAAACTCATTGATTTGAGCAATAACAGCTGCTACCATTTTTAGGTCATCTTCTGTGGCATTTTGAGCCCTTAGATTAGCTACAGCAGTAGCTTTTACCTCTTGCATTGCTGTTTTGATATTGCGAATCATATTGGCTAAATCAGTACTGCTTACACTGCTAGTTTCTGTAGGAGTAGCATTTTCTGTTGTTGAACTACTATTGTTGGCTTGTTCTAGCATTTTATCAAGAGCAACTAACATGCGTTCTAGTGGTTGATATAGGCGTTCTAGTTGGGCTTTTACATTAGCAGTAGCACCATCATAAGCCGTTTTGAAATCAACTAACTTTGTCTTAGAGTCGTTTAGTTGAGGTGTGTTTGTTGCAGTGATAGTACCAGCTCTAAAAGCAGGAACCAATTCATTTTTTATCAATTGCATAGCCGTTTTGGCTGCTTGAGCCAAGGCTCTGATATCTACAGTTGTATTCTCTGTGGAGTCTGTTGGTTGGCTAGTAGGAGCTGTTGGCGCTTCTGTGGTAGTTTCTGGTGCTTCAGTTGTTTGAGGAGCATTGGGATCATGTACTTGAAATCCAACTTTTATTTTTTCGAACAAGCCTCCTGCTTTTTCATTGATCAACTCCATAGAAGCACCACCTTCTATTTGTTTTACAATTACTTTTTCGGTGCCATCAGCTTGTTTCTCTATTTTCATTTGGCCTACAAAAATCTTTCGTTTAGGTGGCAAGCCAGGGAAATTATCTCCTTTTATAGTCCTCTTAAACTCTTTTTTTGCATCATTTGATTTTTTGTAAGGAATAGCAATGGTCATTTTTTTAGTGCCCATTTTGTAGTCTGCCAATATTACAATTCCTTTAGCTTTACGCCAATGCATCATTTTTTTGAACTGTTTAGCAAACTCTATAGGTTTAGTCATTGCTTTTACGTCATCATAAGTAAACATAGTTTTATATAGTTTTGGAGTGTGTATGAATAAAAAGAAGATGGAGTATGGTAATCAACCTTCTTTTTGTAATTTCACTACTTAGTACCCCTACTTGCAAAACATAAACAGTTGGCTCAGAATTTTTTTTTTTTAACTAAGGGTGTTGATGTTTCAAAGATTAATGTTACTCAATGAAAAAGGATTTAAACAACCAAGAATTAAAAGAGGCTATAATAAAAGGAGATCGCTCTGCTTTTGACCAGTTTTATATTCAAACTCGGCCAGAGTTTATAGGTTGGGCTTACAAACAATTTCAGTTAGAAGAGATTGCAGCTGTAGAACTGTTTCAACAAAGTATGCTTAAACTATATGAGAATTTGAAAACTTCGGAAAAGTATAAAAGTAGTA
>JAAEPD010000034.1 GCA_024222455.1 Aureispira sp. | reverse complement strand
TCGCCTAGTGTTTTTTTGTCCGTGGGTCAGACTGAGTTTCTTGCAAGGCTTCTATGTACTCTTTAAACATCATTTTCTGGTTTTTAAACTCACAAATTAACTATTATCTACTACTTTTATACTTTTCCGAAGTTTTCAATAAATAAGTGTTTTCACCTCCTTCACTTGTCAAATTTGCAGTGTTAGATGAAAAATCGAAATCTACAGTACCTGCAAAAAAAACTGTTATGTAAACATTCCCATTATCATCTGTTTCTAGGCTATAACCTGCATCATTGCCAGTGTCTCCAATTTGATCAGCCCAAGCATAAAGTAAGTCTGGTTGTGCTTGAGTAGAAAGTGTGAATAAAAACAGGATGAAACTATGTGTTAGGTTTTTCATATCAATCGTTTTTGGGTTAGTCTAAAAGAGTACTGCAATTTAATAAAAAAATAGGACAGAGCAGTTAGCTTTGCCCTATTAAGGTTCACGGTTTAGTTCATTACTAAATTACTAAACTTTAGGATTATCCCAGTACTAAATTTCAAGCAATAGCCCACTTGCTTTAGTCTTGTAGATAAAGCTTTAAAATGTCGATTTTATTGGACTTAAGCAAAAAAATGTCACTAACGACTAGGATTCCGTCACCAATGACCACTAATTCGGCTTGATTTGCGGTGCTCTTTTTAAGAGAGCGCTTCTTTTAGAGCATTTCGGTAGGTTCTTGATACAGATATTGTCATCCCATTCGTTAATAAGACTTGCCCCGAAACATAAGATTTGGCCTGTTTTATATTAATAATATATCCTCTATGGACTCTTTTGAACAGATTAGGAGGCAACTGTTCTAAGATGTTTTTCATAGAATTTCGATCTACTTCTGGTCTAGATTTATTGGCACAATAGAACTCTAGGTAATGTCCGTCAGAAGATATTAAGACAATGTTTTCTAGTTGTAATAAGGCTCCACTTTTTAGTCGAAGGGTGTCAATATTTCCTTTTTTGAGTTGTTGGTGGAGTTGCTGATTGAGCTGTTCTAAGTTGGTATTTGTTTGTTCCAACTCTTGTTGAGATTGTGTTAGTTGGTTGTTTTTTTGCTCTAAAAGCTGTTTAGAGAGCAGGATGTTTCTAATGTAACGAACCATTGCTACCGAAAGTACTAATACTTCTACAGCAGATCCCATCAGAATAGGATTGAGAGGGAATATATTTTCTTCTATCCAACCATATTCAATCGACATAGAAAATAGACAACCTATAACTACTGAAGAAAAAGCAAAAATATAGAGTAGGGAATTGGCCTTATTGATAGCCAACATCTTGAAAGTAGCCCAATAACTAAAAACAAAGATCAATAAGAGTAGAATGTAAATGAGGTTGAGTATCCATACAGTATAAATTCGGAATAAACCAAAAAAGATCAACCAAGTAAGAAATAGGGTTATTAGGATTAGATTGATTGCTTTGAAGATCTGAGCTGTTTTTGGTAAGTATTTATCCAATTCTAAATATGCTCTCAAAAATATGGTGCTCAATACTGCTATAAATACTATAAATAAGACTCTCGCATAGTTGTTAAAAACTGTGGAGAATGGATACAAATATTGGAAGGCAAATCCTAATGCAGTGAAAAGATATAAGGCCATTAGTAGTACATAACTACCATACAATAAAAAGAGTTTGTTCCGCAGTGTAACACCAATAGCTAAGGATATAAAACTTACAAAAAATAACATCCCAAAAAATAGCCCATAATAGATGTTTTGTCGTGCTTCATAGCGTTCAAAACTATCTAAATCCCATATTTTTAGTGGAAAACTGACTGAAGCATTCCGTTTGTCTATCATAAGGAGAAAGGTGATTACAGTCGATTCATTGTTGTCAGCTAAAGGGAATATAAATCGACGATTAATATAGGAACGTTCTGAAAATTTCTTGCCTCGATCGCCACCATAGCCAATACAATCAAATTTTTGAGCAGTTTGTTGATAGAGCTCTACCTTGTCTAAATGGGGATTGTCTAGCTCTAAAACTAGTTTTTTAAACCCATTTTTATGCTGTTTAATACTGAATAATACCCAGAAATAATCTTGAGAAAACCCTTGAGAAGCTTGTTGGGGACTTTGAGTAATCGCTCCAGTACTTATTTTTTGATAAACTGTTTTAGACGATAGCTCTAAAGGTGTTTGGTAGACTTGTATGAAAGGTATAAAATCTTTGGCCTCTATAGTCTCTGTTTTAGGACTATAGGGGGCTATATCAAGGGCTGAACTCCATTGAGAATAGCCCAAAAGTATACAAAAAATAATAATTCGTGACATAGGAATGGCTTAGTGTTGGCAAATATACTATTCCCATGCAAAATCTAACTAAATAGACTTAGTTTTTGTTGTTTGTGACAAAACAGCTAAGAATATCTTTCAAAAAAATGCTTAATAGTAAATATAACTGAAATGGATGTTAACCTGTTGTTTATTAGTTGTTTAGGTTGTTTTTGGTGGTTTGGGGTTTTAATCTTTTATCTTTTTTGGATGGATTTCTATTTACAATAGAGTTAGTTTTATATTTTTACGCAAAAGCACAGGAGTTGTTCCAAAATGATTAGTTGTATGTCATTACATGGCTGTAAAAGGTTGTTTTAATCAACTTTATTAAATAATAAATAGCTCTAATTCTCTAATGACTAGAAAGAACTTTTTAAGCCTTACTTTTACCCTCATTGGGTTTGTGTATACTTCTTATGCACAAGATTATCAAAAGTATATGTCTTTTAGCTATCAAGAAATTGATAGTTTGGTTATGACCTTTTATCAAAAAGGCGATTATCAAGAATGCCTGTTGTCTATGCAATCAGCTAGAGCAAATGCTCAAGCTGATTTTGGAGAGCAAGATTCTACATTTGCAGAATACACCACAAATGTAAGTTTTTTTTATAGCAAAATAGGAGCATATGACAAAGCTATACTGCTATCTAAGCAGGCAATAAATGTTCAGGAGAAGATAATGGGAAGGGAGCATTCTTCTTATACAAACTCCCTCAGTAATTTAGCCACCTTGCATTTTAAGATGGGCAATGTAGAGAAAGCCCTTCCTATATTTCAGCAAATAGTAAAAATTGAAGAGAAAACACTTGGTAAAGAGCATCCAGAATTTGCAATTTCGCTCAGCAACCTTGCTAGATTACATCAGGAATTAGGTGATTATGATAAAGCTTTAGCGTTATATCTAGAATTGATAAAAATAAGAGAAAAAACATTGGGTAAAGAGCATCATAAATTTGCATCAACTCTAAACAATCTTGGTTACTTATACTCTGAAATAGGTGATTTAGAGCAAGCATTGCCACTTTATATTCAAGCAAAAGATATTATTGGTAAAGTGTTTGGAGAAGAACATCCAAATGTTGCCACTGCCCTTAATAATCTTGCAGTATTGTATACAAAAATGGGTGATTGGGACAAAGCATTGCCACTTTATATTCAAGCTAAAGATATTATAGGAAAAGCTCTAGGGGAAGAACATCCCGATTTTGCTATTGCATTGAATAATCTTGCCAATTTCTATCAACAGTTAGGGAACAATAATAAGTCCTTAAAGCTTCAAAAACAAGCTTTGGATATAGAGGGAAAACAACTCGGTAAAGAACATCCACAATACGCCACTTCTCTTAATAATCTTGCTGAGTTGTATGTAAGGATGAATAAATATGAGGAAGCTTTGCCGTTATTAATTCAAGCAGTTGGAATTCAGAAACGCAATTTTGGAGAAGAACATCCTGAAGTTGCTGGAGCTCTTAACAATCTTGCTTATTTGTATGCTGATATGGATAAGAATGCTCAAGCGTTACTGCTTTATACTGAAGCTATAAAAATTATAGAAAAAACATTGGGTAAAGAGCACCCACAATATGCTATGTCGATTGGAAATCTTGCTGAGTTACACATCGGTATGAATAACTATAATCAATCTTGGAGTGTTTTGCTAAAAGGGATAGAGGCATTGACTCAACTAAGGATGAGCGCAAATGTCAACCAAGCTTGGGCCGATAGTTTGTACCAAGTTAAGTATGTCTCTATTCAACATATTGAAAAAATGGTGGCAATCCTTGATTATACCTATGATTTACTCGAAAAGGATACAACGGTAGGCTCTTCCTCTCAAAAACAGATAGTTCTTGCAGATTTAGCTCTTCAGTTTTTGACTAAATTGCAAAACAAAGTTTCCAATGAAAATGATAAACTCCGTTTTTTGGAGAAAAGTAATGCTTGGCTAGTAAAAAGTCTTAAAAAATTGAACCCAACAGAGCAACCATCTAAGGCTTTTAACTTGAGTGATGGTTATAAATCTGTACTGCTTTTGCGGGCAACTAAGGCAGAAAATACTTATCGTTTAGGTGAGTTGCCTGATTCTCTGATCTTACAGGATAAAAAACGACTAAAAAAACAGAGTGAATTGCAAGCTAAATTATTGGAAAAGCGACCGAAATCAGAAAAAGATAGTTTGAGAAATCAATTGATTAGTGTCAATGAAGATATAGATGATTTCCTTTTGCTAGTAAAAGAAAAATACCCTAAATATCACAAGCTTAAATATCAACAAATAAAGACTAAGGCAAAGGATATTCAAAAGCTTTTGGATGACAAAACTGCTTTGTTAGAGTATGTTGTTACAGATTCTGTATTGCATATTTTCTATTTGGATAAGAATATTATTGAATGGGAACAATCTCTTGTTTCTAGCAAAAAACTAAATGGGAATATTCAAGAGTTTCATGATGCCTTGAGTAATTATCCACTAATAGTTAAGGACTCAGAAGAGGCTTATAGTCAATATATACAAAAAGCACATTGGTTTTACCAAAAACTGCTTAAGCCTGTTCTAAAAGGCAAAGTAAATATTAATAACCTTATTGTTATTACAGATGGAAAACTAGGGCATTTGCCCTTTGAGACTCTCTTAGTGGAACAGGCTCCTCAAAAAATAACAGCTTATAATAAATTACATTATTTAGTAACTGATGTTACGCAAAAGATGGATTAGCCATTTTTAATGTATTAAGTTCATTGAAAGCTGCTTTATTAGCAGCAAGGTAAATTTTAGACTTCATTGCAAAAT
>JAAEPD010000033.1 GCA_024222455.1 Aureispira sp. | reverse complement strand
TAGAGAATCACAACGATTCTAAGCAAAGTGATAACTCGAATAATATTTCTTTAGAATAGTCAGGGGACTTATAGTCCTAATTTTTAACCTACCAGACTTCAGCTGGTAGTATTTCAGTCCTCTTCCTCATCTAGAGTAAGTTGTTGAGTATAAGCCATTACTTTTTTTAGGCATTGGCCAGTTATGACAGCATCCTCTAGAGCATTGTGCATATCACTTTCTCGTTCTAGTCCAAAAAACTCCGCAACAGAACCCAATCCTAATGATTTAGGTGTTTGAATACCATTGTTTCGCAATATCTTGAATAGATAAAAAGAAAGATTATGTAAGTCTAGTAACTTATAAGAAAAAGGCCAGTCTTTGTTTTCTTGACGGTAAGCAAATTGCAAAAAGTTAACATCGTTAATGATGCTTTGACCACAAATAACAGATCGTTTTAGATACTTAGCCTTATCCCATTCAGGTACATTTTTATGCCCTGCTAGAGTTTCTATTATCCACTGTTCAAACTCTGGGAGAACTTCATGCAACATAGGTGCATCATTGAGTTCTTGCAGGGATAGCCCATGCACATCAAAAGCATAGCTAGAAAAAGCATCTTCATTCTCTGGGTAAATATTCTGGAGATAGCGTCCTTTTTCATTCCAATTATGGTCATACAAGCATGCTCCAATCTGAATCATTTCATGCCAACCTGGATCTCCACCAGTCATTTCTAAATCTAAAGATAAATAAGCCATAACAATTTTGCGATTTAGTTGTTAAGTAAACACTACAAGAAGAATTTTAGCACTTTTTTTGATGTACTGAAATCCAATCTAGCTAAAATTTAGTATATAGTGTAAAGAGAGTTTAAAAAATAGATATGAAAAATTGGCAAGACCACATAAATGTAGAACTATTAGAACTGTATGTTCTGGGGATAAGTACCCCAGAAGAGGCGGTTTTGGTAGAGCAGTGGGCTAGTCAATACCCTGAAGTACAACAAGAAATAGACGAGCTAAGTAAGGGACTAGAATTGATAGCAAAAGCAGAAGCAACTCCAGCTCCTCCAATTGCTAAGCCTTTCTTAATGGCAAGTATAAACTATGTAGAACGCCTAAAAAGCGGCGAAAAACCAAGTTTCCCACCCTTGTTAACCTCAGAGTCTACCCTTGGTAATTATGTAGAGTGGTTAGAAGGTTCTGATTCACATCTTCCTCCAAATGTAGGCAATATGCATATTCGACTGATAGGTGCAACTCCTAAAATGACTACAGCTATTGTATGGATAAAAGAAGAACTGTATCCAGAGGAACACAGCGATCAATTAGAACGTTTTTTGATAGTAGAAGGTGCATGTGATATGTATGTAGGTGATACTATGCAACAACTCAAAGCAGGAGATGTTTTTACTATCCCATTGCACACCAATCATTATGCTAAGGTGACCTCTTCTATACCTTGCAAGATTATAGTACAGCGTATTGCTGCCTAATATTTTCTCTACACAAGCTCCTTTCATCGAGAATAAACAGTCCTCAATCTTATATTTTATTTTAGGATAATCCTTTTTGATATATTCATAGCTATTCCACACCTTTTTTAAAATATTAGCCATGAATAAAGATTTTAGAATATTTTATCTCGCCTTTGTTTTAGTAATCTTTTCGATGTGTACTACAATACCTAAGAGTAGTGTAAGTAGCACTATTGAAACTTGTGAAGATTTGCTGGTGGCCATGAACAAAAAATACAAAGGAAAGTGGTTTGACCAATTTACATTTATCCAAGAGACCATTCGAATAAATGAAAATGGGAAAGAGGGGAAAAAAAGTATTTGGTATGAGGCCATAGATTATCCCAAAAAGTTTAGAATAGATTATGGTCCAATCACTAATGGAAATACCACCATTTATGATAAGGATTCTGCATGGGTATTTAGAGATTATAAGCTCAAAAAAACAGAATATATGCCCAAAGAGTTTTTGCTGATGAAAGGCGGCCTGTATCACCTTACAACCAAAGAAACGATTGAAGCCTTAAGTGGCTATGGCTACGATTGCGATAAGTTTAGAACAGCTGAGCTAAACCAGCGAAAAGTTTATGTGATTGGTGCAGATAGGGGCGATCTGAAATCCAAACAGTTTTGGATAGATGCTGAGCATTTTTATATGGTTCGTAGAATTAATACGCAGCAAGGAAAGGTGGTTGATGTTGTTTATAGCGATCATGTTTTTAGTAATGGAGGTTGGGTAGAACAGGTGGTGAAGTTTTGGGTAGATGAAAAGTATGTCCAGAAAGAATTGTATAAAGAAATTAATACTAATCCTCAATTGGGAGCTGAGCAATTTGACCCTAATTCTTACGGAGAAATCAAGCATTGGTCAGAACAGGATTAATTGAAAAATTGCTATATTAACATGACATAAGGATTATATTTTAGCAATAAGTTGTTCATTTCAAAAAGTTTATACTCTTTATAGTTGTGGTGTTTGATGAGTTGTTTATTTGGTTATTCGTTTTATCAAATAAACAGATCACTAAATAAACAATTGGCTACCAAAGAGTTTAAAGCCTAAAACTAATCCTAGGTAGATTCATTCCATAAACAAACTAAGCCTAAATAACATTAGCAATGTTTTCATATCTCCAAAAAATAGGGCTAGAACCTATTGTAATCAAAAGACCTGCAATCGCCTATAAATTAGAAGGCAAAAAATTCTACGATACTGGCAAAATGCGCTACAATAGCATGATCACTGGCCTAATTGAAGCTAAAGGGGCAACTTTTAAAAAAAATCGCTCAGTTGATTTTATCGTGTTAGGGAGCTTTGGAGGCAATCCTAGTGGTATAATCTCTTCTATAGATAAAAGTAAAGTAAGATGTTATTTAGAAGATGATTTTTTGATCATGATAGGTGAAAGACGATATTATTTAGAACATCCAGAACAGGAGAACTTTGCTTATTGCCACCATGATATTTATAAGCCTAAAAATTGTTTGATTACCAAAGGTAAAATAGGACAATTAGGAAAAACGACCAGTTTAGATAATACAGATATAGAAAGTTTATTAAAACAACTAAAAGAAGAAGGTTATCAAGTAAAAGAGACACCAGATAAATGGCGTTGGATGCGTAAGTTTTTTATGCTGAACCCTAGTGCTCGCCAAAATAAAGAGATGGTTAAAAAGGTGAAAATAACTAGTCCTGAGGAATTTCAGATAATGAAGAAATATGGCCTGAGCATGGGACACTTAATTAGTCATAATGTAGAGCAAGAGTTTTCTGATTCTATAGAGCATATTACAATTGTAGATGGATCTTATCGCTCGAGCTATACTAAAGTAGAGAAGGTATTTGAAAAGTTTTCTAATCTAAGAATCTTAGAATTGCAACGTATATTCAATGTGAAGAGCTTGGCTTTTGATATTAAAAAAATGCAAAATTTGAGAGAGTTGAGTATTGGAAAACCAGGTGATAGCGACTATTGGAATGCACATAAGCTAAACAAACTGCCACAGAATATTTTTGAGTCTAAAAGTTTATTGAAGGTTTATATCTACGAAACAGAGGGCTTAACTCTTACAGAAGAAGAACGCCTGAAATTGAAAAATACTTGTGTTCAGAATAGCTATGTTGCAATGTCTAGCAAGAATAAAAAAGATAGAGATTTAGCCTTGAGTGTTTTGATAGAACACACTCTAGATCCTTTTGATAAAACAATACCCCAAAAAACTACTTTTGTATTTGGAGGGAAAATAAAAGGATGGAAAGCAAAAGCCTTGAAAGAAAAATTAGAGGATTTGGGTTTTCAATATGCAGAGGATATTAAGACTACTGAAAATGGTGAGTTGATCGCTGTTTTGGGAGATAAACCAAGTCTCAGTTTTGTAGAGAAAGCCTTGGGACAAAATTGTACTATAGCTTTGGAAGGTATGTTTCATAATTTTTTGAGAGATATCAAAAAACAACAGGCAGCCGAAAGTGGGGTAGAGAAAAATGAGGATATGAAAGAAAATCTTGGTCAACTGCTCAGTCATCAAGATAAGGCTAATGTAGAGTTAGGTATGTCGTTGTTGAGTTCTAAAGAGATTCGGGAGGAAATACATGCTATAGATGAGCTGACGACGGAGTGGTTGATGTTGGCCACATTAGATGACGATATTAAGATTCGGAATAAAAGTAAGGCACAGCTGAAGAAAAATGCTGATTACGAAATCAACAATTTTCTGAAAAACGATTGGCATGGGAGAAAGAAAAAATCAGAACAAGAGACAATGGAGGCTTTTGACAAGATTATTCTGCATCCTGCTTTAGATAAAAAGAAAGTCTTGGCAGCTTTCTATAATTACTTTAAAGATAAAGGTAGATACCGTACCTATGGTGCTCATGAGTCACGTGAGATCACTACTTTTGCTATTAAGCATGGGATTGCATCTTTTTTGGGAGATAATGTCTTAGAATCGATTACAAGAATGAATATTAATGTATGCGATCTTCAGTGGGATGAACTGCAGTTGTTTCGAAATCTAGAATATTTATCAATTACACAGGGTTATTATGAAAAATCAAAGGACCTTGTTATGCCTAAAAAGCAATTAGAATTTCCTAAACTTAAAACTTTAAGAATGAAGTTGTTTAAAATAAATAATAATGTTGGGTTAGATGATCTAGGAGATACTTTTGAGAAGAGTACTAATCTTGAAGAGGCTGAATTGGCTTATAGTGGTTTGAAGAAGTTTCCTAAGTTTGTATTAAAAATGCCTAAGCTTAATTCCTTAAGCCTAGCTTATAACGAAATTGATGACTTACCTATTGAATTAGGCGACATGCAAGAATTGCAACGTTTAGATTTGAGAGGAGCTTGCCACAACGATTATATTATGGAGGATGCCTTATTAGAAAAAATAGTAGCCTTGCCTAAACTTGTCAGCTTAGAGTTACCTGATTTTGGAGATGTTAATATTTTAAAGAAAATACCTACTAAGAATTACTTTACGTTGCGTATACCCAAACATAAAAAAGATATTACCTTACTTACAGAGCAAGGTCGTCTTCGACTAAAATATTATTAGAATAAACCACTATGACTACGCTATCTCAAATTCAAACCTTAATAGAGACCGGTAATGCCGAAAATATAAAGCTAGCTTTTCAGTTAGGCCGAAGTCAGAATATTCCTAAAAAGGATATTTATAAGCCTTGGAAAAAATTAGTCACTTTTTTTAGGCGTCAACGAATATCTGGGATACTGAAGGCCAAAACATCTGAGGAGAAAATTTTGGCTTTGTTTAGCCGTAAAGTTTTTATTCTTGATGTGACCTCTGATGCAGATTACCATCCTCAGACAGAGCGTCCACCTATTTTGAATATAACATTAGACCATTTAACTCCTGCTTTTTGGAAGTTGTGCAATCTTAAAGCTTTGCACTTAGGAGAGGCTTACTTGGAAGAACTCCCTGCTGAGGTAAAACAACTCAAAAATTTAGAAGATTTTTCCTTATATGCTTGTCGTTTAAAACGTTTACCAAAGGAGCTCGTAGAGCTTAAGAACCTAAAATCATTGAACTTAACGCACAATAACCTAAAGTCTATTCCTGCTAATATTGATAAACTAGTGAATTTAGAGGACTTGAATCTTGGCCATAATAAGATTAACGTTTTTCCAGAAGGGATATTGAAGTTGACAAAACTTAAGAAACTAAAACTAGACGCCAACTCTTTTAAGGAATTCCCTTTAGGGCTTAGCAACTTGGAAAACCTAGAGCACTTCTCCTATTCTAGCAATAAACTAAAAGTGTTGCCAGAAAGCATAACTAAACTTAAAAAATTGAAAAAGCTAGATTTGAGCTCTAACGAATTAGAGACTATTCCTTTGAGCTTAGCAGAGTTGCCAGATCTTGAGCGTATCAATCTATCAAGAAATAAGTTGTCGTCAGATCAAAAAAAACAAATCAGAGAACGATTCCAGTATTGTACAATTTGGGGTGTATCTTAGAGCTTAGTCTGTGTATTAAAACAATAAAAGAAGATGAAATCCTATAAAGTTATTCTACATCCAGAAACTCTAGCTAAAACAAGAACGTATCAAAAAGCGCTTGTAGAAGGGCAAAAAAAAGCAGGTAGTTTTTTATTGAAAAAACTGTATGGAAAGAATATTTCTAAGTTGTCTATAGAGGAGTTTATAGAAGCTATAGTGCAAACCAAACAGCCTCAGATTTTTGCAGAAAGTGCTGTTTATGGAGATGGTAAAGACTGGAATTTGGAGGAGTTATCAATTTTGGGAGACATCTCTATAGCTGTACCCCTAACAGTGTTTGATAATGGTGCACATAGTTACCCATTAGTGCATAAAACACCTTTTGAAGGAATGTTGATGTACACACCTGGAGCATTGTTGCGTAATGGTAAAAACTATACCCCTGCAGATTGGAATGAGGTGGTAAAAGGGCAGAATATAGATGATGAAGGTTATTATAATCTGTATAAGAGAAGACTGCTGCCTGTGTTTTTGTATGTAAATACATTGTCTCAAAATCAAAAAGCAGTATTGACTATACCCGGCTTGGGTTGTGGTATGTTTGCTGGTCAGTTTAAAGGGCAGTTAGGAGCAAAGTTAGATCAGGTTTTGAGTCGGTTTTTGCAAGAGTGTGGAGCATTGCTCCCAAATATTAAAGCAGTGTATTATGATCCCTATCAAGAGTGTCAAAATAGGCGAGAAGAGTGGCATGGCATCAGCTATTTAGTTCGACCTTTGACGCATAACAATCAAGGGAAATCTCAACTCTCTAGAGTAGAAATATTAGAGGATGCTCAAGATGATTTTTCAGACTGCAAACTCTATAGTATAGTGGCTTGGGATCATGTCTCTTGGCCTGGCAACGATTTTTATGTAGGTTCTAGAGCTACTGATGATGGTGTTAAGGCAGCTGCAACAAGCTCTATGTGGAGTATGACTGGGGTAGAAGGTGCCTATAGTACATTCAAAAATAAATATAACCCTCCTAAAGGCTATAATAATTGGGATGCAGTAGTTTCTAAAAATAATATTGAAATAGAGGTGGTCAATAATCTACTTGTATTACCTAAAAAAGACTAAATAATGCCTCTACAGAAATATCTTTTTTTATTAATCGTAAGTTGCTTTTCTACTATTGTAATTGCTCAAAATGGAGAGGTCCTGACAAGTATAAGTGTGCAACATGCTAAGAGCCGTAAGTTAATTGACAAGGCAGCTGTCATCATTTCTGAGCTAAATGCTAACAACAATGTACTCTATTCGGACACCATGAGTAGTGATCGGTTCTTGAGTGTAAAGCTGAGGATAGACCATAAATACCGAATTTCTGTTCAGAAAGATGGATTTTATGCAGTGGATACTAGCTTTGTTCAAGCAGCTTCTCGTATCCGAAAACAGCGAATGGGGTTTGTTCTAAATCCTATTATCTGTTATCAAGTAAAGGTTAAGGTAAGTAGCACTGCTGTTACACAAGAGGTCAACGGGAAATTATTGATCAAAAATTTAGATACTCGAAAGTCTTCTGAGCAGGAGCTAAAGGATGGGAAGTATGAGTTTTGTGGACTATGTAATCAGCGTTATCGATTCACTGCAAAAATTAAAAATCATTTCGAAACTACTAAAGAAATTAAATTAGAAACAGCTAATTGTTATACTACCCAAAAACTACTAAAGGAAGTGAATATAGAGGTTGCAGAGACTTATCCTGCAGTCTTTTTTGAAGGAGATTCTATCACCTTACGCAATTTTACCTTTGTTGGAGAAACATCAAACTTTACGAAAGAAGGAGAACAGGAGCTCAATCGCTTGATTCAAATTATGCAAGTAATGCCGGACTTATATTTGTCTATTGCCATTAATGCAACACCGTTCAAAGATCGTCGCTATAACCGTAAGCTTGCAGAGCAACGAGCTAAACGAATAGATGCTAAATTAGTGAAGTCCAAGATAGCTGGTCATCGTTATTTGTTGATCTGTAGTGGGCGTAGAGATAGAGGAGCACCTGGTGCATACCAAAATCAGAAGGTCCGATTGTGGTTGCGAAAGCGTTGATAGAGTTATTTCTATGATTGTCTTAGTAGAATTAAACCTACTAAAGCGTTGGTAGATGGCGCTTAATTATTTTTTTAGCGGTTTCTAAATCAGAATATTGCTCTAAGATTAAATCTTGAGAACCTGCAATCATTGCTGATAGACGTTTTCCCTCTTGTGGTCTATATAAACAAATAACTTTTTTACCATGTTCAATAGCTCTCCCGATTTCATAGCCCACACCTAAGCTTGGGCATGTAACTTCAGCAACGATAATATCTGAACTCAATAGCCAGCGCATATCCCTATCATGAATAAATTCCTCCGTTGTTCCACCCTCTCCAAATGAAGTTAGGGAAGCCTCTCCAACATGCTCTGTTAAAACTTCTCCAAAGTTTTTAAGGTAATTAATTATCATAAGATAAAGATTTGCATCTTCTCTTCCACCTCGGATTGAACCGGCAAAATATATTTTCATAATAATATCTGACTTGTATAAGTATGTAATAGTAGAGAGTTTGATAATTAGTTTGTTAGGTGCCTGTTTCTAAGTGTAGTCTCACTAATTTTGAACTACTTTTTGGTCTATACTTCCAAAAATAGAAGCACCATTATTGTCAAACATTTCTATTTTTATATTGTCACCATATTTCATAAAAGGTGTTTCAGCTTGCCCTTTTGCTATGATTTCTAGACAACGAACCTCTGCCAAACAGCTAGAACCATCTTTGCTTCCTTTGTTAGCTACAGTTCCTGATCCTATTATGGTTCCTGCCATTAGTGATCTAGATTTTGAGGCATGAGCTATGAGTTGCCCAAAGTCAAAAACCATGTCAATACCAGCATTAGGTGAGCCTATTTTTTTATTATTTAGAGTCGAAACTAAAGGTAAATGTACCTTTGCATCTTTCCACGCATCTTCTAGCTCATCTGGTGTGACAGCTACTGGTGAAAAAGCAGTCCAAGGTTTAGATTGATAAAATCCAAATTGTTTAGAGAGTTCATTTGGAATAAGGTTTCTTAGTGAAACATCATTTACAATAGCAATAAGTTTTATATGATTTTTAGCTTCTGAGGAGCTAGTTCCAGCTGGAACATCATCTGTAATAACAGCAACTTCTGATTCAAAATCAATACCCCATTCTTCTTTTTCTATTTGGATATCATCATGAGCTCCAATAAAAGCATCAGAAGCCCCCATATACATCAACGGATCTGTCCAAAAAGATGGAGGTAATTCAGCATTACGTGCTTTTCTAACCAGTTCTACATGTGTGACGTAGGCACTTCCATCAGCCCAATGATAAGCTCTAGGGATTGGGGCCATAGCATTTTGAGGTTCAAACTCAAAACTCTCAATTATTTGCCCCTTTTGCAACTGCTTATAAACTTGTTCTAGTTTAGGTGCTAAGGTTGCCCAATTATCAGGTGCATCTTGCATTGTTTGAGCTATATTAGGGACTTTAACAGCTTGTGTTAGGTTTTTATTGACAACAACTAATTGTCCATCTCTTGTATTATTCTTAATGCTAGCTAACTTCATAATCTTTAAAATTATATCTAATTTTGACAGAATGGCCGAAGCTACAATTTTCGATTTATATTATCAAATATCGAATTGGTAGTCCATTTTTTCTGACATAATTTAAACAAACATGATTCTTAATCATTCAAAATAATCTCAGCTAATATAGCTGCAGATTTACAATAAGCTTCACGCTCCTCAACTGATAAGTTGATCTCATTATAGACTTCAATATTTCCTTTTTTCAGTTTTACAGGCATCCCAATATAGATGTCATGATCAAGGTTGAGCAATTTGCGATAGTGTTCATTGGTTAGCATGGACAATGCTAATAAGTGTTCTTCTGTTCCAAGTAGATAATCCAACAAAACCTCAGCACATTTTGACACACCATAAGTCGTTCCTGGTTGTGTTTCTCGGATTTGGTATGCTGCAGTCTTTGTAAGTTTTTTTGCAAGTTCTAAATCTTGTGTAGAGAATGCCGAATTATCTAAAATAGATTGTCCTTTTAGTTTGGTCATAGAGAATGCTGGAACTTGAGATGAACCATGTTCGCCTAATACAAATGCATCAAAATCGTTTGCTTTGTAGTTGGATAGGGTGGAAAGATAATAGTTTAGACGTACACTATCCAGAAATGTTCCTGTGCCAATCACATGATCTGAAGGTAGTCCACTAAATTGGTAGACAGAATGAGAAATGATGTCAACAGGATTGGTAATAACAATAACATAGGGTATTTTAGAGAAGGTTCTATGTTCAAAAATATCTTTGGATAACTGGATGTTTTGCTTAGCAGTAGACAAGCGAGAACCTCCATGAAGGTTTGGTACGCCTGCTGTGAAAAAGATAAAATCAGCATTAAGAAATAAATCCTCATTATTTACGTGCAGTTCTTTTCCTGGATATAAGGGCATTCCATGTGCAAGATCCAAAAATGCACCTTCAGCTTGTTTGTCAGGTTCCATTACATTCAAACGCAAAGGATGTTTGTTATTTAGCAAGAGTAAGCAAAGTGAGGAGCCAACATTTCCAAATCCTATTACGGTTATATCAATCATAGGGATTGTCTCTATTCTGTTATAAATTATATACCATGAATATAACTATTTTTTAGAAGAAAACCTTTGATTTCGAGATTTAAGAAAGGGAGCAAATATTGCCTATAGGCATATTCTTTTTTTGTTGTTTGAGCCGCTTAATGAATTAATATTATTTTTGTCCTTTATTCATTACAACTAGCTTATGCTTATGAATCCAAATTTCAGGGATTACCTTTTAAAAGCCACCCAATCTTCGGGATGTAAAGAACTTGAAATCATTCAATCTTTGTGGAGTGGTTATGGTAAGATTTCTCGTTATCAATTGGAGCATTCGCCATTGAAGACGGTTGTAGTTAAGTTTATCTCTCTAAACCAATCTAACAAGCATCCAAGAGGTTGGAATACCGAATTATCGCATAATAGAAAGGTGAAATCTTACGAAATTGAAACCTATTGGTACGAAAAGTGGAATCAGCTTTGTACCGATAATTGCAGTGTTCCCCAATTTATTGGTTCATTTTCTGAGGGAAAGGATCAATGGATTATTTTGGAGGATTTGAATGCTAAATATCCATTACGAAAACATCAGCTCGATTTTTCGGAGGTAAAGGTTTGTTTGAAATGGTTGGCAAATTTTCATGCTACGTTCTTAAACAAGGAACCTATTGGTTTATGGCCAATTGGGACTTATTGGCATTTGGCAACTCGACCAGATGAATTTGAAAAAATAGAACATCAAGAATTAAAATCGAAGGCAGAATTAATTGATCAATTATTGAATGAGTGCAAATATCAAACGATAGTTCATGGAGATGCTAAACTTGCTAATTTTTGCTTTTCTGAAAATGGTAAAAATGTTGCTGCTGTCGATTTTCAATATGTTGGTGGTGGTTGTGGAATGAAAGATGTTGCTTACTTTTTGGGAAGTGTTCTTTCTAGTTCTGAATGTGAGTTGTATCAACATGAGTTGTTGGATTTCTATTTTTTAGAATTAAAAAAAGGACTTGAATCTTCAACATTAAATATTGATTTCAAAGATTTAGAACTCGAATGGAGGCAAATGTATCCTCTTGCATGTACCGATTTTACCCGATTCTTATTAGGCTGGATGCCTTCTCACCAAAAAATAAATGATTACAACCTTAAGTTGATGAATTCTGTTTTATCAAGTTTGTAGAGGCCTACACTATTTTGAGATTAAATTCAATCTATATAACTATTCGTTTTTGTTTTTGTTACCTTCCGAACATTCTTTAACAAGAAGAAATTGCTCCATAGAGCATAATGAAAGTATTTTAATCTATTTAATTCTACCTTTTAACATCAGGATGATTATGAAACATGTTATCAATTCACAATTGATTTGCGCTAATTACGATAAAGATTATCCAATGATTGAAAGAGGTGAAGGGATTTATCTTTTTGACAAAAAGGGTAATAAATATATTGATACAAGTGGTTGTACTGCTGCTGTAACGCATATTGGACATGGCAATGAAGAAGTTGCCAAAGCATTGTATGATCAATCTAAAAAGTTAGCTGTTCATCCCACTCATTTATTCTACAATGAAGAGTTAGAAAACTATTTAACCAACCTTTGTAAATTTGCTCCTGAGGGGTTTAACCATGCTTGGACTATTTCTGGTGGTACTGAAGCGGTAGAGAATGGGATTAAGATTGCTTATCAATATCAAAAATCGAAAGGATATAAGAGAACTAAAGTACTTGCTCGTTGGGGAAGTTACCATGGTAACTCTATTAGTGTGCTTGATGCTGGTGGTCTGAAAGCAAGAAGAGACTACTATACTGACTTAATGGTAGGCCATCATCATGTTTCGCCTTGCCTTAGCTACAGAAAAGAGGAAGGCATGACTGATGAACAGTATGAAGACTTTTTGATTAAAGAGTTTAGAACAACGATTGAGCAGCACCCAGAAATTTTCTGTTTTCTTGCAGAGCCTATTGTTGGGGCTGCTTTAGGAGCGGCAGGACCTACTAAAAACTATTTTAAGCGGATTAAAGCGATTTGTAAGGAGCATGATATTTTGCTTATTGCTGATGAGGTGATGACAGGGTTTGGTAGAACCGGAACCAACTTTGGAATTAACCATTATGGAGATCATGCTGATATTTTATGCTGTGCCAAAGGTATTAGTTCTGGTTACTTCCCACTAGGAGCCATTATTATTCATGACCATGTTTATAACACAATTAAGGAGAGTGGTCATCCTTTCTATAGTGGACAAACTTATTCTTGTATTCCATTGGCTGCTGCTGTGGGTAATGCGAATTTAGAATACATTAAAAAACATAACCTAGTTGAGAATGCAAGAGTTGTAGGAAATTATCTTAAAGCAAAATTTGAATTGCTAAAAGAAATAGAATGTGTTGGTGATGTTCGGGGTGAAGGATTATTTTTGGGGATTGAGTTTGTTCAAAACCAAAAAACAAAGACCATTTTTGACCCTAGTTACTTCTTCAATAAGAAGGTAGAGGCAAAGGCTTTCAAAGAAGGGCTTGTTACTTATGCTTGTAGAGGAACTGTAAACCTCACGCAAGGCGATCATATGCTCTTTGCTCCTCCAATTACACTTACTAAGGAGGAAGCTGATATTGTTTTTGAAGGGATGAAAAAGGCCATTAAAAATGCGTATAGCGACTTTCTGAAGGGGTAAGTAGATAGCTGTTTTATGGAGCATTATTAGGATAATGCAAATCAAAAGACTAGAAATATGCCTAAATTGTTAGATGATTTACAAACTATCAATGAGTCGAATTATGATAGTTTGAAAAGGAGGACTAAGCGGCATTTGTTGGTTTCTTACCTCTTTTCTACAGGGCTATGGGTTTACCTCCAGCATAGTATTTGGCATTATATAAACGTCTTAGTATTATACTCTTTTTTGCATGGTTTTCTAATTAGTATCATAATTATGATACTAATTAGAATAACTTTTTTAAAAGAAAAGAATTTGAAGATTCAGTTTTTATTTTTAGAAAAGGTAAAGCCTGTTGATACCTTGTTTGTAGGCATTCTAAAAGAAGCAGTTGTCATTGGGATTGCTAATATTATAATTGTGTTTTTATTGTGGGGGATCGTTCATACTATTTACAATCTAGAAGATGATTTTTACCTTGTATTAGTGTTGCTACCAATAGTAAGTGTGTTATACCATGTACTAAAGTTTTTTGCTGTCGATGAGGTTTTAGCTAATAACCTAGATAACTTAAAAAGTTAATCAGAGATATTGATAATTGAATTTTTTTGACCTAAAAAGCATAACCAACAGAAAGCCCAAAGCGAAAGTCAGGAAAAAGGAAATTGAATTGAGCCTTTAAAAAATCAGTCCCAGAATCAAATTTGAAACGCTTGCCAAGTATAGGAATGGGGGCTAATGTCTCATTCAATTTTTCTTCCCATGTTTGATAATCAGCATCGATGTCTTGGGATATAAAAGAAAGATCTAAACGGTGATGGTCTAACCCTACCCCCAACAAGAAATCAATAGAAAAATGCTTTTTAATCAATATTTGATAGCCCAACTGTGCACCACCTCCATAAGTATTTACATTACCAATAATAGAGGCATCTATATTGACTCCATTGTCATCATGATAATTCCCTTCGATGGTCAATTTGCGCCACTTTCCTTTTAGATAAGCCCCAACATAAAAGCCATTAGGGGCATCCATTTTGGTGACATAATAACGATATTGAGGAAGTACTGCTGCTACAAACCAATTAGATTTATCAATAGAAATCGCATAAGAAGAACCTCCTACTGTAGACAAATCAAATGCTGCACGATAGGTAAGAGGTATTTTTCTAGGGATTATGGCATTGACCTCTAATGCTACAGTATGTTTAGGAGTCAATGCGCGTTCATATTCAAAGTCAAAGCGGAGTTTTATAAGACCATCTAATCCCCATTTTACTACATTTTGCTGTGCGGAAATGGCTGTGTTTATCGTCAAGAGTACCACCAGTACTAGTAAATACTTAAGGCTATGCTTCATTTTATAACTTGTTTTCATTGAGCTTGATATTAAGCTGTTTACTTTTTGTAAAGAGAATTGCAATATTATGAATATAAGTTATAAAAAACAAAAAGACTGTCAAACCTCGATTTTGTCAGGTTAAGATGGTCAATGTTGTGTTTTTCTAGTGCTCACGACAGAAATTGAATTTTCTCTTTTTCATAACTCTAATTTAACCTTTTTTTCTTAACTACTAGTCTCGTTTTTGGGGTACATGGCAGTGATATAGGAATACAACGATCAATCTATGTTCCATCCTTTGGGGGAAATTATGAGTTTTATATATTTTAAGAAAATAAGGCTTTATTTTCTTACCTTTAGTTAAGGCTAAACTTAGTAAAGCGTCTCATGGACGTAGTGAACCAAATCTTTTGAAAAAGACTTGATTAGCATAAAAATAGCCGATTTTAGAAAAAATAACAGTTATAGATAATTTTATTGTATTGATAATCAGCAATTAAAAACCCCAAAATACTCTAAACCCAATATACCATAAAAGTCTAAAAAGAAATTTAGATGAAGTACTGTTTAGTCTATTTAAGTCAGAATTAGCTGCACTAGAAATTTTAGCGAGAACAAAGACAATAGATTTCCTGTGTTTTGATGGCAGTGGTTTTAACTTTAACTCTAAATACTGTAATTCTTTTGGAGTAGTTACTTAAAACGATTTACACAAACAACCTATTTGAGAAGAAGAGTAAGTATAAGATTATAATAAACTAAATATAATTAAAAAGTATGGGCGAAGTAGCACCTTGGTTTTTCCTAATTTATGGATTTTTTATATTCTCTCTTTTTAATTTAGTAAAAAGAGCTGAAAATAAGTACATAACAGTAATTGTTAATCTATTTATTGTAGTGATTTATAGCGCAATATTTGCTTATAATATTACTACAGCACCAGTTAGTGGCGAGAATTGGGGGGCTGGTTTAGCTGTATTTGTAATGGTAGCCTATTTAGCAGGTTTAGTAATCCTACATTCAATAATTAACTTGATTACTGCTTATGTTTTAGCTTCTAAAAATAAGAATGAGACATAAAAAATTATCTGAAAGATTACAAAAAGCAAGAACTATTCTATATTCGATTAGGGTTAGACTAGTTTGTTTTATGTTAGATCATACTACTGGACATTTTGATTTTTAG
>JAAEPD010000032.1 GCA_024222455.1 Aureispira sp. | reverse complement strand
TTCTAAGCAAAGTGATAACTCGAATAATATTTCTTTAGAATAGTCAGGGGACTTATAGTCCTAATTTGTAACCTACCAGACTTCAGCTGGTAGTATTTCAGTTGCTTACCAACTAGAACTGTTGTTATTTAGTATTGTAAACAATAAAACTAAAGATTATAAACAACAAATAATATGAGTAAAATAGTAGAATTGCCATCTTGTCTTTTTCCAATGGTTACTGAAGGGAGTTTTGATCCTACACATAGTAGTAATGTATATGAGTTTTTAGTGCCATCAAGTGGGTCTGGTGTTACAATCGCTTTTGGAGTAGATTTAGGTAAGGGTTTTAATAATGACAGTCAAGTCCAAAAAATGTTTGCTAAGGCTGGCATGGCTAGTTTAGGTAGTTTTTTGGAAGAGCAGAATGTAGTAGGGAAGGTAGGCCCTGAAGCCGAAAAAATTGTAGCCAAAATAAAAAAGGCTAAGCTCCTTCATTTGACTTTGCAACAGGTTTTGGATTTGACCTATGTAATGTGGGATATGAAAACCTTTGCTGCTGAAGCAAAACTAGAAGGTATAAAAGTAGAAGGAGGAGGAAGTTTACTCAGTAATCTATATCCAGTCCTTAAACCACCATTAATTAAGGTACGTTATGGTAATCCTAGTGGCTTTAATAAACTATTGGATAAAATAGATATGAAAGCCTTTAATGCAACGCTCAAGATTCCAAAAGAAATAGATAAATGGATAGCTCAGTGTGATGTGCTTATTGCTGCCATGCAAAAAGTAGATAAAAGCTATGATAAAGCTAGTCGAAACTATCTCTTGAATGCAAAGAGAGGGAATATAATATTTGTTCAAAAGGTAAAGGATTTTTTGTTGGCTGGAGGACAAGTCAAGATATCAGAAAAGAATCTGAGTGCGGATGAGTTGGTGCAAAATGCTGATATTGCAGAATGGGGAACAGTGATGCGTAAGGCTAAATATGATGCGAAAGCCAAGCAAAAGGGCGATTCTATGATCAAAAGAGGTTCTAGAGACATTTTGATGATTAAAGAAATTCAAACACTGATCGATCAAAAACCTACGGGTATTTGGAATGCTAAGCAAGATAAAGCCTTGAAAGATTATATAGACAACTATATTACCAAAAATCCAGAAGCTCCTGCTGCTCCAGTCGTAAAACTAAAAGATAGATCCTATGCTCCTAATCCAAAATTGAGAGATTGGTTGATTCGTTCTAAGGCTTTAGATTTAGCAGTTTTAGATGAAAAGGTATTGACACAATCTAAAACTTATTTTGGAAGTCTAACCGATTTATCTGCTGATATTTATGCAGCTTATCCTGTTGATATTAAAGCGATACAAGAGAAATTAGCCCAGCTCCCTAATCCTAAAAATGCAAATAAACCATACCTAAATCAAGCTCCTAAGGATAAATGGGATAAAACTTCTATAGTAGCTCTCAAAGCCTTTATGAAAAATACAGGCATCCGCACAGCAATAGACCCTATAAAAGGGGAAGGCATGGTACGAGTGTATAGAGCACTGAATAAAGCTGGTCTGTTAGATACTTCGATGGCTACAGTCAAAAACGAGCCTAGCGATATTTCAGAAGATTACAAAAATACTCGAAATGCCGAAATGGAGCTATTGAGACAAGGGTATTATGAGGAACATCTCAAAACAAAGCATGCTGTGCTAAAGTTTGTATATAATGTAGGAGAGGGCGCCCCTAAAACAATAGCAGCGCTCAACGACTATCAAGAAGCTAATGGTTTACCTAAAACAGATAAGGTGGATAAAGCTACTTTAGAGCAGTTGGCACCTAATCCAACAATGCCACCTACCGCTCCAAAATTATCTAGAGCAGAACTTAAACATCTGCATAGTTTATTGCAACAATGGTTCAAAGCAGTACAGAAACGCAAGATTTGCCACCGTTTAGAAGGGGAGTATGGTACTATACTAAAACTAACTAGAGAACTTTTAGTGAAAAAATAAAAAAAAGTAAAAATCTTTTCACAAGCGCCTAGCCCTTTATGTATGGGGGTTAGGTGTTTGTTTTTGTGGTTTTGCTACAAAAAAAATGAATTTTTTTAAAATGCCTAGGAACTATCAAAGGCCCTCTCAGGTTATATATCTCGAATCGCATAACGAACGACAAACAAATAAGACAAAAGTTACTCAATAGAATTAAAAATAACTTGTCAAAAAAAAGTTTTAACCTTCGGGAACGATTCAATAACAAATACCATTTATAAGAGCAACTAACAATAATTTAAAAAACAAAATCGAAATAAATTCAATCATGTTACACTTAACTCAACATATCATCACAAACAGCACAGTAAGACTCAGCAATGAGCAAGGGAGCTGGTGTGTGCCGATGCAAGGCAGCTTACTGCCGATTGTTGGGAAACAAGTCACCCAAGTGTTAGCAGAGGAGAATCGCCACAATATAGATTCGATTGATTATGATTTTAGTTCATTTAATAGTTATAAAGCCAAACATACTCTCAATTACGAGCTTTCCTAAATAAGCCAGTTCGTAGTTGAAGATACAACTACGGACAATCCAACGGCTAGAAATTTAGATTTCCAACCAAATACCAATAAGGGTTCCAAAGTTGTATCAAAAGAAACATAAGTTCTTTTTGATATATACCTATTTATGCCTAGTTCAACCTCAAAACAGTTGTCTAGTAATAAATCAACTAAAATAAAAATTATCTGGATAGATAGAGCGTAATTGGCTAGCGTCCCGGACTGTAAATCCGGTGCCTTAACAGGTCTTGGGGGTTCAAGTCCCTCTCTGTCCACCAAAACTAAACCTTAAAGCATCTATAGTAATATAGGTACTAGGATGTTGAAGCTTCGAAAAAATCATCGAAAATGATATTGAGAATAGCTGTTTTTAAAATAATTCTACGAATTATTTTAAAACAACGAACTAGAAAATAAGATAACACGGTGGCGTAGTTCAGTTGGTTAGAATATTTGCCTGTCACGCAAATGGTCGTGGGTTCGAGTCCCATCGTCATCGCCAAAACAATCTAGGATGTTGAAGCTTCGAAAAAAAATGTTGAAGACAATTATTGAGAATAGCTGTTTTTTAAACAATTCACAGAATTGGTTAAAAACAACAAACTAGAAAATAAAACAAGAGTATTAAAATTATCCTTAATCCAAACAAAACAAGAATTCAAATGAAAACGCAAAAAGCAAGACAAGTTTCTTTGACTGACGTACAGTTCAACGCTGGACAACGCAAAGGCGGTTCTGCTCAACCCAGACCGCATAATGGCCAAGGCCATGTGGGTGAGGTACGTGTTGGGCAAATTAGCTCAGGCTCATTTGATCCGACATCAGTCGAAACGTTAAAACAAGAGATTTTTAGTACAAGTAGTGATGGCAATATGCCGCTACGAATGCTCTCCTAAATTATAATATTAGGGCGTTCGTAGCAAGCTCAAATCGCTGCGAACGCTCTGAAAAATTATCCTTCCCTACAAGGTTTTTTCTTCAAAATGTTCGCTGGCACTTGCAAAGAAGCGCAAGGATGGTACCGATTGTAATGCGTTACTTCGTAGCTCATTTGGTAGAGCATTTGAATTGGGTTCAAATGGTAGCAGGTTCAATTCCTGTCGATATTTCAACACGCAATACAGATTTTGTTCATCCTGTTTTTAAGCAAGTTATTTAATAGAAATATTCAATACAAAATATTCCTAAACGGAGGTGTGGCGCAATGGCTAGCGCAGGGGATTGTCTATCCTCAGGTTGTGGGTTCGAATCCCATCATCTTCGCTCAAATTCTACTAAGGTGGAATGGAGAGTTAATGCCTAGATTAAAGCATTCAACATTCCAAAAAAGGAGGTATAGCTCAGTTGGTTTAGAGCGTTTGGTTTACACCCAAAAGGTCATAGGTTCGAATCCTATTATCTCCACAAAACAATGGCAGCGAGTATTTTGAGTTACTTCGTTTCGTCTTAAACCTGAAGATGCAGTGTTCGACTCCTGCCCTCGCTACAGAAAAAGTAGTTAAATATAGCGAGGTAGTGTAATGGCTAGCACGTCGGGAGCTACAGAAATGTAGCCTTTACATAGCACACTCAGAGACAAATATCTCCATTGTTTTATTTTAAAAAAAAGGGATTGTAGCTCAGTAGGTAGAGCACTAGTCTGAAGAATTAGGTCGCATAGGTTCGATTCCTATCAATCCCACTAAATGAAGGTGTAGCTTAGTCGGTTAAAGCACTTGACTGATACTCAAGAGAGCGTAGGTTCAACTCCTACCATCTTCACCAACAGTTTAAATAACAAGTATTTAGACTAAAGATTTAAATATGGCAGTGAGA
>JAAEPD010000031.1 GCA_024222455.1 Aureispira sp. | reverse complement strand
GTTGATGCGATTCTAGTCGCTCTTTCCCTGCCCTGAAGTAATCATCGTCTAGCTCAATTATAGTCATGTTATAGTTTAGGTTATGACAAGCAATAGCACTACTCATTGAGCCTCCATGAGTATCTAGGATTCTATCGCCTTCTTTTGCGTAGTTAGTTAATAGCCATTCGTAGAGTTTAACGGGCTTTTGATTTGCGTGGATTCTATGCTCTTTGTTTTTCATGTCTCCTTGCAACATTCCATGCCATGTATATTTAAACATCCTTGTCGCAGTCTCAAATGATGTATATGCAAGCTCACAATCGGCAAAATCATTCTTTCCGTTAACTTTATCCCACACTATCCAACAACTAGAGCTACCTCCAAATATTCCACAAAAATGATTTGCTCCCCATATAATTTGATTTTTACTAACTCTTTTTAGCTCTTGAAAATATTGCAAATCAGGCGGCTTTTTATCATTTCCTATGTATGGTTTATAATTTTTAGCTGCTGCTAACTTGCTCCTACTTTTGTTGCTGCTTCCGTCCTCGCCTATTCCATAAGGCGGATCAACTATGCAAAGCTGAAAAGCATTGTCATCACACTCTTTCAGATAATCCATGCAATCCATGTTTAGTAGTTCTATCATTCTTTGTACTCCTAAAGTCTTGTAAAACACACTACTTCTAAAACATTATTACCTTTAACGTCTTTAAAGTTTT
>JAAEPD010000030.1 GCA_024222455.1 Aureispira sp. | reverse complement strand
TTTTATTTCTTCCGCAGAATTGTAATTGATTATGAGCACACAACCTCAAGTTCCCAAGCTTTCTTGCTTTTAGCGAATATTTCTATGGCTTGTCGCAGAATTGACTTCTCTAAAATTTAAAATTCCCAAACATCTTCTTAGAATAATCCATCGGAATTTATCTCCCAAAGAAATTGTATATCCATAAAGATCAATATTAGAATACAAATAACCAAACTAAGTTTTTATGCTAAACAAAATCCTATACCTAAGTTTTTGCCTCCTCTTATTAGGTGCTTGCAACAATAAATCAACTAACCCGACTAAAGGGGATGAAGTTGAGCTCAAATTACACTTCGAAAAAGGTGATAAACACTCTTTAGTAATGAGTATAAAACAAAATATAGAACAGTTAATGGGTTCAACCCCGAACACTACGATCCAAAATATAGAGACTGGTTACGTTATGGAGGCCATTGCTAAAGAGAATGATATAGTCTCTCTAAAAAACACCTATGATTGGAATGTTTTTGAGATAACAATGATGGGTAATACAACATCTTATGACTCTCGCAAAGAGAATGAAGTTAACCCATTATCACAGGCAATGGATGCGATGACAGGCAAATCCTTTATTATGAAATTCACGGAAGATGGCAAAATCAACGCCATAGAGGGTTCCAACAATATAATAGATGCTATTGTAGACAATATGAGTACAGCTAATGAGCAGCAAAAAGCAGCTATGCGACAACAAATGGAGAAGCAATTTGGAGAAGAAGCTATGATGAAAAATATGGCGCAAATGTTTTTGCAATACCCTAAAAACCCATTAAAAGTAGGCGATTCTTGGGAGCAAAAAGCAGATATCGTATCCTCTTTTCCTATGCATGCCGAAACAACCTATATCCTAAAAACTATTGATAAAGCCAACAATATAGCTATACTGGAAATAGATGGCACTATTCGCTCCAAAGAGGGTGCACAACTAACCAGCTCAGGCATGACTATGGATGTTGAATTTTCAGGCACACAAAAGGGGGAAACAACTATTGATCTTAGCAATGGAATGGCTAATTTGGCTACCTTGTCCCAAGATATAAAAGGGAGCATAACAGCAATGGGACAAAAAGTACCAATGACCATCATCTCTGAAATTATAATCAAGGAAGTAAACTAATTTCACCTATGGCAAGCCCTAATAGTCTTTTTACTAGGCTAATCTTACTAGTTACTGCGTTAGTAACGTTGATAACTATCGCCTATCTAGACATTCGATATTTTGATACTTTTCCTTTAGCTATTGGAGGTATTAAATTTATCATTTTTGGGATTATTGTACCCGTTTTGGTAGGGTTAGCCTTTACTTTTTTGCTCTTGGCCTTGTATAAACCGCTGCTGAGCCCAATGGATAAAGAATGGACAACCTTACCTGCTGGAATTGGTGGAGTTGGTATTATTATCATGATTATTTTCCATGCGACAGGCATTCGAGATTTTTGGGTTCTGCAACAACGTGGTGCTTATGAAGCAATAAGTGTTAGCGAAATACACAACAATGGTTATGTATCTTTTTCAGATGGCTCTCTTGAAAAAGAAGGCTACCATAAATACACTAAACATTCCAGTACAAAATCTCAAAGTGGATCACGTAATTATTATTACGAAGATTTCTATTTTTTCCCTGTCTTAAACAAACAGCGACAGGCGAGTTCTTATATTTTAGTCATCTCTACATGTCTAGAATCTAAAGAGTCTAAGCTGCCTAGTCTTGCTCAAGTTCTAGAAGAACATCCTACTGTGTTGGAAACTCCACAAGGTACAATAACAGTAGAGAGTGAAGAACTTGCTTTTTATCAGAAAGCAACCAACAACAGTACTGCTCAATTTATAGCTTATACAGATTTGACTTATGCTGACTTACTATCTAAATACAGAACTCGTGCACTTTGGCTTTTAGGAATATTCGGAACGTTGTTTATAGGATTGTTTATCAAATTTTCTTAGTCATGAAATACTATCTACTTTTGCTTTCGCTAATATCTCTTGGAGCTTGTACTAACCAAACAGCAGAAGAACGTTATGATGAGCAACACCCTCAAACAGAGATATTATCTTATGCCCAAATAGACTCTGTGCTCAATTCCTTTCCAAAACTCCATTACAAAGACTTAGACACCGCTTATCTAAACTACTCTGATCCCAACCGAGCTTTTGAGAAAAAACTAAAAAAACAACAGTACTATGTAATAGAGCATACTGATATGTATAAATACTTGGTGGGAAAATATCGCATTCAAAATTTCTTATCCAAAGATAAATACTATACTGAGCAGCTCAACAACTCTGACAAGCCTATAAAACAATATCTCCTAATAGATCCTAAGGTACTGTATAGAACATTAGACCTCATCTTGCTTTTAGAAGAAAACGGTTATAACAAGTATGGATTTAGTATTCGTTATGGGCATCGCCACCCAAGCCACAATTATGTAAGAGGAGGAGCTTCTAAGAGCCAACATATTTATGGAAAAGCCATTGATATTATACCAGAAGATGTGAACAATGATGGAGAAGCCAACTTAATAGACAAAGGTATTTTATTAGACCTGATTGATAATCAGATTATCAAAGGTACTGGTGGTGTTGGACGTTATCCAGGCTCTATGTCTATCCATTATGACACTAGAGGGTTCAAGCGTAGATGGGATAGTTATACTCCACACAATAAGAAAAAGAAGTAGTTAAGTAACTCTTTAGAAACTAAAAAATAAGAAGCCTTGCTTTTTTAAATTATCCAACAAATCCTTTTTGCGTCGAGTCGCTACAGTTATCATGTCCCCTGTAGTAAGCTCTAACATTCCACCACGGCCCCTAATGTAACGTTTAAAATATTTGAGGTTAATAATATGTTTATTGTGAACGCGAATAAAGTCAAAAGCTACCAGAAGCTGCTCATAAAATCCAAGAGGTTTAGAAGTTACTACTTTTGATCCATCCTTAAAATAAGCAAAAGTATAATTAGAATCTGCCTCTAAACGTACTATATCTGCCAATTGCACACAAATAATATCCTCTTGTGTAGTTAAGGCCAAACGTTTATTATCTTCTTGCAAGGCATCCTCTAAAATTTCCATACGTTCTTGAGCCTGTTGAGCAGATTGTTGAGACTGTACTCTATCCAATGCCTCTTTGAGCATCATAGGATTTATAGGCTTCATGATATAATGAGCTGCCGAAAAATGAAATGCTTTAAGGGCAAACTCATCATAAGCTGTCACAAAAACAAGCTGAAAATCTGTTTTAGGCAACTGCTGTAGAATCTGAAAGCTATCCCCATCTGGTAAGTTAATATCTAAAAAAACTAAGTCCACTTCCAAGTTTTTGAGCATAACTATGCCTTCTTCTACATTTTCTGCCTCTCCTACTATCTCTATATTAGGCTGCAACAACAGCAACATTTCTTTAAGTGCCTCTCTCGACAATTCTTCATCTTCTACTAAAGCAACCTTCATACAACTCGATTATTTTTTCACAAACTTTGTAATATAGGTTTTATCACTTGTACTCAAGCGAACTACATAAACACCATTTGCATAAGTTTCCACATCCAAATTCCATTGATTTATACCTCTTTGAGTATTCACTACTTCTGTTCTTAACAAACTCCCTCCTGTATCATAAACATCTAGAGTAGCCTTTTTATCATTTCCTGAGTATTCGTGTTCTACCACTACAACAGTTCTTGCAGGATTAGGTTGTACACTCAATCCTGCTGAATTAAGACTGAGATCTTGGGTATTCAAGATTGGTGCAGCACCATACTCTAGTATAAAATCAGTAGAATCGCCAAACTCTACAATGGTCCTCCCTGTATTCAAATCTAAATAAGTAGCAACCACATTCCCTTGCACTGCTACTAAAGCAGAGTCTGCTGCTATTTCTACAATTGCAGCCTTATTGATATGCCCTGTAAATTGGTTGGCAGCAACTTGTTCTAGAGCTAGATCTACAAACCGATCAGATTTTATTAATGTTTTTCCATTTAGTCCTAATTCTTGTCCATTTTCTAAAAACTGTACAGCATAATTAGTTGTACTATCCATAGAATAAAAAGCAATATTAGCATCTGTTTCTAGTGTGTCTATACCTGTCACAATAGCTGTTAAGTAATGATCTGGGCGCAGCACGACATAATCTAAATAAGGACTATCTTTGACAATAGCTCCATTAAGTCGATTGGCAGAGATGGTAATAATCTCAGCAGAATCACTATTGGTAAATGGGTACAAAATGCTCAAAAACTCTGTAGAGTCTACATTAGATTTGGTCACTAAAGTTTGTGTAGCAGGTCTTATGGACCCAGCCACTAAACTATCTGCAGCATGACTATAAGTTGGCATTCCATCTCTGGTACTGATATAAGCTAACAAATGGGTAGTATCACTTCTAGTATATAAAGCTCGATTGTTTGCAAAATTGGGTATAAATCGTCCTGTACTAGAATTAGGCAAAGCTCCCAATAATCCATTTCCATGCAGTTGATAGGTATAATCATGGCTTGTTGTGGAACTCAATACATCAGCCATAATAAAATAACGATTGTGCAAAAATAAAGTCTTACGCACTACATCTGCTCCATGCCAAGCTGCCCGCAACTCTCCATAATCTACACTAGGTTGGTCAAAGAAGTTTTCAATCTCTACAAAATTATTAGGGTGCAACCCCACTTCTCCTGGTATAAAAGATACTCGAATAGCCGTATCAGGTCCCATACCATCCACCAGCACTAAATTATGATTGGTCGCTAAAGTAAAAGGCTTGCGTTCCCAATAGCCAGGATAGCCAGGATCAAATGCTAGTATTTCTTTGTTGTAGTACAACTCAAAGCTAGTTCCATCCATTTGAGGATGACCATAACCTATATCTTTATAAATTCTATTTTTGCCAATCAAGTGCATATACACACCACTAGGATCATCATAGGTTGATCTAAAAACTAAATCTCCTGCCAATGGCAAAGCCTTAAATAAGGGTTCTGTGTAAACGGTATCTTCTATATCCATTGCTAAATATTGACCTCGAACACTACTACTATTATAAGTCATTCCATCGTAAGGAATATTATATTGTTGCCCCATAATTGTATAGTAATTGCTCTTATACTTATGTGGGGTATCATGTATAGCAGGGTAAGAACCATCGGGCATCCGGATATCCAACATCCATTGTGCCATATCATAATAGGCTTGATCATAATAAGGATTGCGCATACTAGCACTAATAGTTGTGTTGTTTCTATCTCTAAAACTATAGGTATAATTCCCATCAGGCAAAAAATTCCCCATTGCTCGCATTAAAGGAATTACATTTTGGAAGCAATAGGTCCAATAAGAAGGCCCTTCACTATAGCCTCCATTTCTTCTATCTGCTGCATGTGCCCACACATACATATAACTGCCTGCCACTGGCTCTATCTCAAATAGAGAAGCATCTACATTATACATCCCAACATTAATCCAAGTATTGGCTTGGTAGTTCACATCAGTGCTAGTTGCATCACTCAACACAATACCTGCCAAGCCTAAAGTTGCGGCAGTCATTATGGTATGGTTATTAATTTCTTGATGAAAAAAGTCGATCGAATCACCTAATATATTACCTGCACCAGGTACAGGATATTTAGCCACAGATTTTTCGCAAAGTTGCCCTGCAAAGCTCTGTAAATTTGTTTTGGCTAAAACTAAGCTATCATCAGGCACTCCAATTCCTTTTAGCAGGTCATAGGCAATTAGGTAAGGAGGCAGTTCTTTGCAAGTAAACTGCCATAAAGAGTGCACATTCCACTCACCATATAATACACCTACTGTATCATTTAAGTTCTCTAATAAGTCAATAGATTTATTCACATAAAAAGCGCTATCAACAGCAGATAACGTAGTTAAAGTATTGGTCCCATTATTATAAGCCTTTTTCATGAAAGCTACATAAGCTGCATCTCTAGCTATATAAGCTCGTTGTCTACGATCGCCATAGTGATCATTACCCACAGGAGGTGTTGCATTAGCAGTTCCCCAAATACTATTGTACACAGCAGTTTTAGCAGGGTCATACAAGGAATTTCTTATAGCGTTGGCATCTGCCGAATCTAAGTAAACCCTTGGATAACTATAGTCTGCATTGGCAGGAGTATAAGCTCCTTGTCCTATTAGTTGAGCTATAGAAATATAAATGATGAATAGTGTAGTATATAACTTCATGTTGGCTTAATTTTTTATTCTTTTTTGATTCTTTCTGCTAAGAAAATATGTCTAGACATCAGGAATACCCAAAATCCATAGGTAAAAAACAACATCCATTCTAAGAAAGGTTTTATCCAAAAGTAAGGTCGGTCAAAGCTAGCTTGATTATACAAAAACTCACGAACAGAATCATTAGGAAGCAAGAGCAACAATAAGGCATTGACAATCATCAATACACTAGGTAATAGATACCACTTGGGGATGCGTTGTTGTGGATCTTTATACATAGCAATGGCAAAAAGTATAACCGTAACTGGGCTCAAACAAAAGAATGTTAAGCCTCCTATTAAGTGCCCTAATTGATTGTAATTGCTAGGAAAAAGTCCCACACCAAAACAACCTACACAAGAAACAAGTCCTATTCTCATTCCCCATTTTGCCCAGAATGAATCTAAATAGCGCCCCAATTCGACTATAAAAACTGCTATAAATAAACTACTTAAACAAACCCCTATACTAAACACTTCAAAAAGCGGAGAATGGTAAGTATGTCCCAATTCTGAGATAAAATGATTAAATATAGAATAGCTACTCTCTGGTTCTGTATACGTAGCTCCTGTAATTAAAAAAGCAACCACAAAAATAGCTAATCCTACAAACCCTGCAAATAGCGATAATCGCTGTGTTTGTTCTTGTTCTATCATAATATATTTTTAATAAATTTAAAATTCTCACACTAGATTAGAAAGTTCTATTTGAACAGCCTAATTTATAAGAATTAAATATATTATTCATGAATGACTACAAATTTTTTGGGTGCTAACAACCGTTGGTTGACTTGCTGAAAATGTATAAAATAAGTACCCGATACCAATTGACTGATATTCACATCAAAAATTCGTTGATGCATATTGAGGCGTTGTACTTCTTGCCAAACTGTTCGACCTAATACATCTGTGATGACAAATAGCCCATCTTGAGTTTCATCAAAACCTTGGGGAAGTTTGATATTTAGACGATCTGTTTGGTTAGGATTAGGATATATTGTATAATCTTGATTGGTCTGGTGAGTTTGACAATCACTACTGTTCACTACAGTAGTAGGACTGTAACTAAAGCTACCATCTAAATCCATAGTTTTTAATCTAAAATAATGATAGTTGCTGGCAGCTAAATTAGCTTGCTGAAAAGTATAATCATAATTGCCTCCTATCTCCTGATTCAAGGCATCTAGCTTTCCGATATATTCATAATTTACACCATCTAAGCTATATTCTAGCTCAAAATGAGATACATTCATTTCTGAAGCTGTTTGCCAATCTGCATAAATCTCACAATCCTCATTAATACTAGTTTGAAAATAAGTTAACTCAACAGGCAAGGCATTGACATCACAAACTGCTACTGTATAATACTGGTAGCTGCTAAAATCATCAAACCCTGATCGAATATTACGGGCTGCACCTCCCACATTAGCTCCTGTAGTAATATTAGCTGGTGCAATATTCGTCACACAATTACTAGACCCCACATAATCCCACTCCGAAACAGTGTATTCTACTACACTATTAGGAATCATACTCACATGTCGGGCTACATAATTGCTATTAGGGTCAAATTGCACACCTTCTGTAGCGGTATTGTGTTGTAAATCTAGCTCTACATCAGAACCTCCTACAGTAGCTTCTTGGATATGCCAAGTGCGGCCTACTGATTCTACATCTCGGTTTCCTCCATTATTGCCTCTAGTATACACATGATTAAATACTTTAACAGCATAATCATCTGCTGTGCCTCCATTGGTCAGCCGTGCAGGAGTATAATCGCCTACTGCTATTCCTACAGGAAATTCTATAGCTGCTCCATTAAAGTTTTCTCTTATGAGAAATCCACTAGTTTTAGAAGAATCTGCAGAAGTTACTACAAAACGATTTTCAGTATAATTAGTTATGCTTCCTGGATTACCATTCCCTACTGTCAGATTAAAGCTATCCAAAATCATATGTCCTGTCTGAAAATCTAGTTGATCCCTTATTTTACTATTATTGTTGACTAAGATTACATTGCTTGAATTGTTGACCCTCAACATCGGAAAAGAAGCTGCATTATTGCCTCCTTCTAAGGTTTGTTGGGATGTAGTTGTTGTTAAAGTGTTGGGTTGTACAAACTGTACAGTTCCTGTGCCTGGATTGGTCGCTGTTATTGCATTGGTCCAGTTTTCTCCATAAAACAGAATTTCGCTATTGGTACCTGTTGTGTGTGCACCTTGATTGAGCACATTGGTGTATACTCCAACCTGTGTATTGTCAAATACTTGCATATTAGTGCCTGTATGAATTTGCATGGTTGCTTGTGCTTGTATTTCCATTACAGATAAACAGGCTATTGCAATAAATATATATTTAAACATAAGTCTATTTTTAAATTAGTTAAAAGGGAGTGAGTCAACACTACTATATCCCACTCCCAAAACTCTACACTACACTTGCATTTTAAGACCCTGTTTATTTATTGTTGTTGCTAGTTGATTGCAATAGGCTTTTGATCTCTGACAACTCTGCTTTGAGTTGGTCTATCTCATTGACATGACCTTCCAACTCTTCATTTTTTTGAGTTAATTGACCATTTTGGACTTTTAATTCTTCTATTTGTGCTTGTTGTTCTTGTATAGCTTTGGTCAATACTGTTACAATTTCTGCATAGTTGACACCTCTCGTATTGTTTGCATCATCTCCTTTAGTAACCACTTCAGGGATTAGTGTTTCTAAGTCTTGTGCAATAAATCCAATCTTAGCTTGTCCATCTTTTTTCCATTCAAAGTGAACTGGTTTCATCTGCATTACTGTTGATAAGCCATAATCTAAGCCTACTATATTTTTCTTGAGACGACGATCAGAAGTTTGTATTGTACCGTTTTGTGCAAATACATTGTTCCAACGCAAAGCAGCGGTTCCTAAATCATGTGTAGCATCTACATCAGGAGCTATGTTTCCTGCTACTTGAAGTTTTTGAGAAGGTGTATTCGTGCCTATTCCTACATTGCCACCTTGAGTAGCCAAAACAACATCGCCATAAGTACCCACACCTGAATTTGCACCACCATTGATACTTACATTTCCCCCATTTTGGTTAGTACCTGTAGCACTAGCAAAAGCATCTGTCGCTACTATGGAAATATTTCCTGTAGGGCTATCTGCTGAACGATTTTGCCCTCCAATTTCAATCTCATTACCTCCATCAAATTGACTAGTATAGCGATCTGCCATCACCATAGTACCTGCTCTAAAAGTATTAGCATCAACACGTACATTTCCTGCTGTCCCACGTTGTATAGTCAAGGCACTACTAAAAGCATTAGGCACAAGATTGATATAGTCTCCTGCTGCTGCATTTTGCAAAGCAAAGTTGCCACCAAATACATGGAGTTTTTCGCTAGGTGTAGTTGTCCCTACCCCCACATTGCCTCTTGTGCTAGCCAAAATAACATCTCCATCTACCCCTATACCAACCCCAGCAGCTCCTGTTATCAATATATCTCCTCCATCTTGATTAGTAGTAGCGAGTGGTAAAGGGTTTTGTCCCGAAATTCTAATATCACCTGCTGGAGCATCTGTAGTTTTGGTGGCATTTCCAATCACAAAAGTAGAACCTATATCATAAGCATCCGCAAAGCGATTACTCAAAACAGTTGTTATTCCTTGAAATTCATTAGCACGAACTCTTACATTACCACCACTACCTCGTTCTATATCCAATTGTGAATTAAACCCATTGGGTTTCATAGCAATATATTCACCAGGTAAGCCTACGTTTTGGACAGCAATATTTCCCCCAAATATATGCAAGCGTTCACTAGGCAAATCTGTACCTATACCAATATCTCCATCTTGTTGTATAATAAGTGCGGTATCAGCACCATCACCAGAAATAAAGCGAAAACGCTCTCCACTATCCATACCAAATAAGAAACTGTTATCGCTATTCTGTATTTTGTGCCATAAACCAGAGCTTCCTGTTCCTTCTAGGCGTATATCGCCTGTACTTTGATTTCCAGCAGCAGGGGTATTCACTACTAATTTTACATCTGGTGTAGTAGTTCCTATGCCTATATTGCCATTATCCCTAATGACGACAGTATCCCCAGTAGCAGCAGCTTGACTCGCTAATATAAGTGGATTTCCATTGATATTAGCATCTAACCATTCTGCATCTTGAGCAGCGGAAAGGCGTTGCCATTGTGTATTATCCCAATAGTAAAATCCGTTGGCTAAAGCACCTCCTTCGGAATAAACAACCATACCTTCTATGGCTGCACCAGCTAAAGGTGACCAATTATTTATATTAGTTAAAGGGACTCTAGGAGGTAAAAAGCCTTTGTTGGTAGATTCTAGTTCCAAAACGGAAGCAGGGTGAATGCTGTTGGCATTATCTCCAATCTTGACTTGTGCAGATATTGAGAGACTTAAGCAAAGTAAGCTCAAGAGTATCCCAATTAGTAGTGTAGAGATTTTCATAGAGTTCATAAATTTTGATAACATTAAAATAATTGGTTCTAAATTTTACTATTCTAAAAATAGCTTAGAACTGGCCTGTTTGCTAAATTTTGATCTTCCTCAATTGGTAACTGTGTAGTTCTTTTTAGTAACCGTGTCATTTTTTTAGTTGCCGAGTTTTATAAGCTTTTGGAGTTCTCCAAGTTGCTGGGTATCATCTAGTACTTTTATATAATAAACTCCTATAGGTAATTGCTGAATGGGGAAGCTATGCACTTTATTACTTAACTCATCTTTTATGGTTGTTGTCCATACTTTAGCTCCTAAGCTGTTGTATATTTCAACTTTGAAGTGTTTGATACCTTCTATATAAAGCGAAAAATAGCTGGTGGTAGGATTGGGGAATATCCTTATATCAGTAGCCTCAAAAGAGGAATTGTACAAATGTTTGGTAGCTGAATAACTAACCTTAGTATTCTGTTCTACCATTTTGAGCCTATAGTAATTATCCTTTTGAGTATATTGATCAGACTGATGGCTATAGCTATGTAAACCTGCTTGATATACAACCTTTTGGATAGTTCTAAAGTTAATTCCATCCTTAGAATGTTCTATCTCAAAATAAGATAAATCTGGTGTAGGATTGAGTGTCCAATTTAGGGTTACCTGATGTTTATTTTCTTTATCTACTTGGAAATCTAAGAGTTCTATTGGCAATAGAAATGGACAAATTGTGGCTGTTGATAAACTATTGGTAGAGAGTGTTGAAGTATTATTTGTGGTTGTTTGAGGGTCATTTAGTTCTGTAAGGGCATGATTGCCATCATAAGGATTAGCAATAGTCGAAACTATTAAGTCCCCTACTAAATCTGCCATACAAGAAGAGGCATCGTCTTCTAATATTCCTGTAGCAACCTCTATTTTGGCAAATGCTCCATTATTTCCAGTTTGTCCTGCTATATAAATATAGCTTCCATCAATATATATACTATTGGGTTTATCTGTATAAATATTGTATTCCTTACACCAGAGTGCATTACCTTGTTTATCTGTATGCACCAAAAAAGAACTAGTTGTTTGTCCTCTTTCCATTCCTACACACAGATAACCAGTTGTAGTTGCGGCAATGGTTCTAAAATCATGCGTTCCGTAACTTGTAATGTTGTATTGTTTGGCCCAAGCTATATTTCCAGCAGTATCTGTTTTGAGCAACTGTCCTCTAAATGGGTGCCCAGTTGAGCCATTCCCAGTCAAAGAACCTGCTCCTACTATCACTATAGAATCTTGTTCTTCTATTAGTTTGTGAGAGTACAATCGTGCATTAGTTGTTGTGTTTCGTAGATATAGTTTTGACCATAATTGCTCTCCAGTAGGGGTAAACTTGGTCAAGCCAATTCTCATCTTGTTACTATTAATACTAAAAGATCCATTGCTTGTAGTATAGCGACCTGTTACTAATATATTTCCATCAGCAGCTAATTTTGCATGCATATAACTTTCGCAAGCACCAATATCTCCATTTTGGAGTATCGTTGTATTTCCTGTTATACCATCTACTCTGACCATTAACCCATCACAGCCTCCACCAGAGGCGTTAGACTCTGTTCCTGTAACAATATAATCGCCATTAGGCAACTCTACTAGTCCTGTAAAAGAGACTAATCCTAGGGTAGTTTCTGCATAAACTATTGTTTGACTAGAGGGGTTGAATTTGAAAAAAAAACCTGGAGATTTTCCTGTCCCAACCAATACACTTCCTAGCCCAAAAACATCACCATTAGCATCCTCTTTTATATTCCACAAGGTGTGCTGATTCCCAGCAGATATACTAATTTCTTTGTCCCATAATAAATTTCCATTGGGTGTTATTTTAGCTAATAAAATATTATTGCCAATCTTTCCACCTACATAAAAATTACCATCACTAGTTGGGGTTATAGAGGTAAATGCTTCTATGTCTGTGCTGTTTCCATACTCCTTTAAGAAAGTTTGGCTATGAGCAATATAATGGGTGGTTAGTATAATAACTATTGTAAAAAAAGAGAGCTTCATAAATTATGTTTTTTAAAACTATTAAACTATTGAAGCTCAAAATTAAGGGGTTATAGAGTTATAGCTACCTAATTCTTATCAAGACTAGGCAACTGTGTAGTTTTTTTTAGTAACCGTGCAAAAAGGACGAAAAGCTTTGTGTATATTTCGATATGCGATATCTTTTTCATTCTATTTTTTGCTGTTTCTTATGGGCCTTAACTCACTTAGTGTGTCAAGCTCAAACCCCTATTTTCCATCCAATCAAACCTAACAACTCAGACCTTAAGTTTGATATTTATAATGTTTTTCAAGATACTAGAGGTTTTATTTGGATGGGGAGTAACAATGGCGTTTATCAGTATGATGGAGAGCTAATAGAACATTTTTCGGAAGCTGGAGGGTTACCCGACTTGGATATTATGAATATTTTTGAGGATGCTAATGGCTTAATTTGGTTTTCGACCTATCGTAGTGGCTTGTTTTATTTTGATTACAACCAAAATATTATCAGCAGTCCTAGGCAAAACAACCAACTTGTCAAATTACTCAAAAACACTTGGGTTTCAGAACTACATATTGATAAGAATAAAGATATCTGGTGCTATAATTTCAGTTATGACAACTACGGTGTTAACCGTGACTACAAGAAACTAAAAACTAATCTATATCATATTTCTCAAGATAGTATCAAGGTCTATAACTTTAGAGATAGTACTGTAGCTGTTCCTCTTATTGAGCAAACAAAAGACAAGAAAACTCAAGAGTTTTTACAATATATATATACATCTTATAGAGGAATACGTATCCCAAGAAAAGCGTTTAGGCTAGCTGATTCTACTCTAGTAGGTTTTAATAATAATACTGTTTTTCTAAAAAGAAAGGAAGCTAAAGTTTTTGATTATTTAACCCTTCGTCCTAACAGAATTTTCACTGTACTCCCCAATCAATATCAACAAATATTAGTTTTAATCGAAAAAAACACATCTGATAGGGCTCAATTTTATTTGCAGACATTTGATAAAGAAAATCCATCAGGTCCAATTCAAGAAATTAGGTTACCTAACACTTTTAATCAATGCTATCAAGATAAGGAAGGTCGCTATTGGTTTTGGAGCCCTAGCAAAGGTGTCCAACTTTGTCCAAATCTTCATATTTATCAACTTAATACTGCCATAGCTCAAGATTGGAATGGGATAGAACAATATGAGGGGAAACTTTGGGGATGGAATTCAAGTGGAGTTTATCAAAATATTACGAATAATGCTTCGTTAGTTGGCAAATATAGATCGAGTAGCTCTAGCCCTAAACAGCTTTATATTAACAAACAAGTCTATTTTGATCGAATGAATATACAAAAAGGAAAAGCTTTAGTTTCTTCTCCTTTATTTTCTGAAAATCATATTAAATGTTTTCACTCTTTAACAGATTCCTTGCTGTTAGTAGGAACATCTAGTGGTTTTTTGGCTCTGAACACAACTACTCAACGCTTATTATTTAACTCTAGAGAACATAATTTCAAACATGGTGTATATAGTTTGTACACGACTCCTAATAAGGTTTGGATCGGCAGTAACAAAGGGCTTTATAGTTGGGATAAAAGAGAAGAAATCCATTTAGAAAAAGCTGCTATTCAAATTCATGCAATTGAACAATTCTCAAAATCAAAACTACTTTTTGCAGGAACACATTCCAAAGGACTTTTTGTAAAAAATGGTGCTACTGATTATTACATCAACTCTTCTCATGGGTTAGGAAGCAATAAAATTAATAGTCTATATGGAGAGCAAGACTCCATACTTTGGGTAGGTACAAGTAATGGATTACAAAAAGTTGTATTCCATAACAACAGCAACTACTCTATCTATCCTATTATTGATAAATTTAAAATTACAGACATTACCAATATCGGTGATACCATTTATGTGCTTGGCAATAACAACATACTGTATTTTGATAAAAATAAAATTATTAGTAGGGTAAATAATCCTCCTCCTTTTTATATCAAAGCTATTGAGATTAATAATCAATCTGTCACCCTTGACAGTGTATATCAACTTCAGCAAACTGAGAATAATCTTAATATTCATTTGCAACATCTTAACTTTGAAAAAATCCCTGATCAACTAATGTATAGGTTGGTGCATAACCAAGATCTTTCTTCTAATTGGCAAGTTGCTTCTAGTAAAATTTTACAATATCGATCTTTGGCAGCAGGGGAATGGACCTTTTACTACACTACAAATTTGCAATTACAAACAGAGCATCCCAATATCAAAAAAGTCGTTTTTCATATTGCTCAACCACTAACTCAAACCCTTTGGTTTTGGTTATTACTTGGTGGTCTAAGTCTTTTGTCTATCACTAGCATTTCATTTTTCTTATACAAACGTCAACAAAAACAATTGGGTATAAAAAAACGATTAGTAGAGCTAGAACTCAACCTACTTAGAGCACAAATGAATCCTCATTTCATTTATAATGCTATGAACTCTATCTTAGGATACATAATGCGTAAAGACCCTCTAACTACAGCCAATTATTTTTCTCGGTTTTCGATGTTGATGCGCAATATTATGGAAAATACAAAGCATCCTTTTATTGAATTAACTAAAGAAATTGAAGCCTTAGAAATTTACTTAGAATTGGAACAACTTCGATTGGGCAAAAAACATCATTGTCAACTAAACATATCGCATGAGCTTAAGTACAGTTCATTCAAAATCCCCCCAATGCTCATTCAACCTTTCATAGAGAATGCAATTATACATGGTATAACTCCACTCAAAGAAGGTGGTATTATTGATATTAATATATCCATACTCAATGACTCTAATCTACAAGTAAGTATTACAGATAATGGGATTGGTCGAACTGCATCCAAAAAACTAAAAATGCAACGACAAGCTAGAAATAGAAAAAACTCGATGGGCATCCACAACTCTCGTGACCGAATTAATATTATTAATGAGACCTACAAAACTAATATCAAGCTAACCATAGAAGACTTAGAAAAAGACGGAAAATCTTTAGGCACTCGAGTTATACTTTTTTTCCCTAATTTGATCTAATCTTAAAAACTTCACAGCTCCCAAGGCAACAAAAAAAGAAGAACTCCCGTTCTATGGAAAACCAGTTTAGCGAAAATTTCGCTAAAAGAGAATTTTTCCATACTTTGCAGTCAAATCATCAATCAACATTCATCAATTCTAGCTTTTATCGTTTTGGAAGCATCAACCCCAAAACCATAAATCTAGTTATCAAATCAAGCATCAACATGAATCCAAGCATCGCTTTGGAGTATAAATGCATTGAGGGACTTAGCATAACAGGTAAGTATTCAGAAGCATTTGCAGATATACTCAGCACAGAAGCACAAAAGTTTCTGGTGGCTCTCCATCAACAATTCAATGCACAACGAGCAGTACTTTTAGCCAATAGGCAAAAGCAACAAGAAGCGCTCAATGCAGGCCAAATGCCAGACTTCCCAGCAGAAACTGCTAATATCCGTGAAAATGACTGGGTAGTAGCACCTTTACCTCCAGACCTTCTTGATAGACGGGTAGAAATAACAGGTCCTGTAGATCGCAAGATGGTTATTAATGCGCTCAACTCAGGAGCTAAAGTCTTTATGGCGGATTTTGAGGATAGCAACTCTCCTACTTGGGAAAACAATATACAAGGGCAAATCAACTTACGAGATGCCATAAATGGCAGTATCAGCTATCAACATCCTACTAAAGATAAAACCTATCAACTCAACGAAAAGATAGCCACTCTAATGGTACGCCCAAGAGGTTGGCATCTAGAAGAAACGCATATCCAGTACCAAGGAGAAGCTATGAGTGGTGGTTTGGTAGATTTTGGATTATTTTTCTTCCATAATGTTCAAAATCTACTCAATAAAGGCTCTGGACCATATTTCTATCTACCAAAACTAGAACACTATCTAGAAGCTCGTTTGTGGAATGATGTATTTGTATTTGCACAAAACTACTTAGATATTCCGCAAGGTACTATCAAAGCTACTGTACTAGTAGAAACGATCCTAGCTGCTTTTCAGCTCAACGAAATCTTATACGAACTGCGTGAACACTCTGCAGGGCTCAACTGTGGTCGATGGGATTATATATTCTCTTTTATCAAGCGTTTCCGAAATGTAGAAGGTTATCTAATGCCTAACCGTGCACAAATAACGATGCAAGTGCCATTTATGAGAGCTTATGCTCAATTAGTCGTCAAGACTTGCCATAGACGTGGAGTACATGCAATGGGTGGTATGGCTGCCCAAATTCCGATCAAAAACGATCCTGAAGCCAATCAAAAAGCAATTGACAAAGTCAAAGCTGACAAGCTACAAGAGGTACAAAATGGGCATGATGGCACTTGGGTAGCACATCCTGGATTGGTGCAAGTGGCGATGGACATCTTTGATGAATACATGCCTGCACTCAACCAAATCACCAATAAACGAGAAGATGTACAAGTCAGTGCTGCTGACCTAATAGAAGCTCCCAAAGGGACTATCACAGAAGAAGGTTTGCGCCTCAATATCAATGTTGGTATTTTGTATATCGAAAGTTGGTTGCGTGGTGTAGGTGCTGCAGCTATCTACAATTTGATGGAAGATGCGGCTACTGCCGAAATATCGAGAACTCAAGTTTGGCAATGGATTCAGGCTGGAGCACAACTAGAAGATGATAGAATGATTACATACAAATTATGTCAAGAATTGCTACCTGAAGAATTGGTCAAGATCAAAAGCTATGTGGGGCAACAGGCTTATGAGACTGGCCGATTTGAGGAAGCAGTGCAACTGTTTAATAGTCTAATCTCGGACAGTGCATTTGTAGAATTTTTGACATTACCTGCTTATAAATACATTGATTAATTCTTAATGACATTTTTGGGGAGTGTAATAGCATTGAACCTATAAAACATTATGCTCCTCTTACTTAACCTAATAGGCTACTTAGAACATGTTTAAATATGTTCTTATATGGGCTGAACCTCCATATAAAAAAAGATGCTCGTAGCGAGTTGAACCAATGCTACGAGCAATCTAAACCAATTTTGTGAACCAATTTAAAGTTAAGAAAAAAATGGACAAAGGAGTAAGAATTCAGCAATTAATTGAAGAGTGGAGAAGCAACCCTCGCTGGGATGGTGTAGTTCGTCCTTATACTGCTGAGGAAGTAATTAGGCTAAGAGGACGTGTAGAAATTGAATACACTTTAGCTAAGTTAGGAGCCAAAAAACTTTGGCACAAATTGCACACACAATCACACGTAGCAGGTTTAGGTGCACTCACCGGAAACCAAGCTATACAGGAAGTAACAGCTGGCTTAGATGCTATTTACCTCAGTGGTTGGCAAGTCGCAGCTGATGCTAATCTTGCAGGGCAAATGTACCCAGACCAGTCGCTTTATCCAGCCGATTCAGTGCCAAGTGTGGTCAAGCGAATCAATAATGCGCTTTTGCGTAGAGATCAGATTCAATCTGTGAGTGGTGAAGGCAATATAGATTGGATGGTACCGATTGTAGCTGATGCTGAGGCAGGATTTGGTGGCAACCTAAATGCTTATGAATTGATGCGAGCATTGATAGCAGCTGGTGCTGCTGCTGCTCACTTCGAAGATCAACTTTCCTCTGCTAAAAAATGTGGGCATTTGGGTGGAAAAGTCTTGGTGCCTACTCAACAAGCTATCAACAAATTGGTAGCTGCTCGTTTGGCTACAGATGTTATGAATGTGCCTTCTGTTATTATTGCTCGTACAGATGCTGATGCAGCCAATTTAATCACCTCTGATATAGATGAACGTGATCGCAAGTTTATTGTAGATAATAATCGTACAGTAGAAGGTTTTTACAAGGTTAATAATGGCCTAGCACAAGGTATAGACAGAGGACTTGCTTATGCACCCTATGCAGACTTGGTTTGGATGGAAACGTCTAATCCTGATTTGGGATTTGCTAAAGAATTTGCAGATGCTATTCATGAGAAATATCCTAACAAATTATTGGCTTACAACTGTTCTCCTTCTTTCAACTGGTCGGCACACTTGAGTCGTACAGAGATGTTGAGTTTCAGAGAAAAACTAGCCGATATGGGCTATCGTTTCCAGTTTATCACCTTGGCAGGATTCCATGCACTCAACACTTCTATGTTTGAGTTGGCTACAGCTTACAAACAACGTGGTATGGCTGGTTATTCAGAACTGCAAGAGCGTGAATTTGCCTTACAGGATCAAGGATTCAAGGCCGTGAAACACCAGACTTTTGTAGGTACTCAATATTTCGATTTTGTTCAGAATACTATCCAACAGGGTAAGTCTTCTACCACTGCTATGAAAGGCAGTACTGAAACTGAGCAATTTCATTAAAGTTTTAGATATGATTGGTTTATGCTATTTGTCAGACGGTAGCATAGGCTCATAAATATTCGGTTGTTTTATTTAGTTTTTATGTAGTTGGGCGAAAGCTTGACACATTATCAGACATTTTTTACTATTGGTTAAAAGCTTGGCTCTTTTGGAGTCAAGCTTTTTTTGTATTTTGGGTCTTGCACTAAACTACAATCCATGCAAAAAGGTCATTTCAAAAAAACATTTAAGCTAATACTAGGTTTAGTAGTAGTAATTAATTCCTTTCTTCTAATACAGTATCTAAGAACTAAAGACTTGGGACTGTCTAGTTCTAAAGTTAGTTTTAATATAAATGATGTGTTCCACCTAGTTTTGGATAAACGCCCTGCTGCTTTTTTAGAAACAGATAGTTCACTTATAGTAACATCTCTGGATCATGGGGTACTCTGTTTTGATAAAAAAATGGATTCCTTAGTATGGAAAAGAACTCCCAAAACAAAACTAATAATAGATCCAAGTGTAACAACCAACAAGCAATACTTATATCTTCTAGAAGAAGTGTTCTCACCTAAATATAAAATCACCTTAAGCAAAATTGATGTCCAGTCCGGTCAGCAAATTAAGCAAATATATTTGCCAGATAATATTGAAGGGAATAAGGATCTTGACTATCATAAAACTAGTCAACTACTCACAGCTTATTATGAAGACTTGAAACAAATGTATATCATAGATAGCAAAACTTTAGAAATTATAGATTCCCTTGATTACAATAAAATTGATAGTTTTCCTTTAGTTGAGCACGATGAAATTGATTGGAGTCATATCTTGCCATTGGCTGGTAGTGTATACAATCCAAGGCAACGAGTTTTTTTGCACCCTATGCATACCCTACCTATTGCTAGTTTATCAAATGATTATTTTATTCAAATTCATTCCAATGACAATATTTCTGAATATGCTGCTCAAGAATCTATAATTGAGATAGGCACTATACAAGATACTAGTATCCTAATGTCTGAGCCCTATGATTTAGGAGAAATAGATGCTGATCAGATTCAAAAGATAGCGATGACAAAAAACAATTTATTCATAGAAGAAAAAACTCCAGAAAACGATCATTATATCTATAAATCTGACTTTCCTAAACTAGGTAATTACACAACTAAAACCATTTATAGTTGGCAATTTGGTAGTTGGAAAGCTAATGATAAAGGTGATTTAGTAGTAGAACATTATGATTTTAATATTGATTGGATTGAGGGAAGATCTACTCATATAGATTTGGGGGATTATATCATAGCCAAACGCTATACCTTTAGTGATGATTATTTATTGATTGTTGCAGAAAATGAAAATGAGGGCAATTGGCATTGTTTTGCTATTTCACTTAAAATACTACGCAATAGTTATACTGAAAAAATAACAATTGATCAAGCACCTATTCATAATTTAGACTAAGACCTTATGAAGTTCTCTAAAAAACAAATACAATTCTCTTTGGCGATTTCTTTTGTTGTGATTGTAGTTATTAACCTTATAACTGTTATTACTAAAAATAGAACTGCGGATCCAACTGTGACTCCACAGCAGGAATATTCTGCAACTAAGATTGGTCATTTTTTCAAATTACACTACAAACCAACAATTATATCAACAATCTTGGATTCTGTAGTTATATTCCATACTCCAGACAAAGGATTAGTTGCTATAAATAAATTGAGTCTAAAAACAATATGGAAAATTGAACCTCAGGAGATATTCTTTAAAGCAAAATTTTATGCAGACAAAAATTATATCTATATCCTGCCTCTTGATTTTAATACGGGAGGTTATATTTTGGGTCTAATTATTAAGTTAGATGCACATACCGGAAAACGCACTTGGGAAAAGATAAATACTGGAGCAACTAATATTTACTCTTCAGAAGAAATAGATTTTTTCGCTACACTTAACACCCAAGAAGATAAGCATTTTCATTTTAGAGATAAAAATTTAGGCAAAAAATTTCAGGCAATAGAAGAGATCAATAACATCAGTCATTTTGCTCATTCTAAAGAATTTGATTGGAATCAAGCAATATCAATAGATGAAGTATTCTATAATCCTTATCAGAAACAATTTATAAAAAATACTTCCTCTCTTTTTTACAAAAAACACAAAGACTATCTTGTTTCAGTTCAAACAGATAATGGTGTTTTACTTAAGGGCTTTCAACTCAACAAAACAGTTCCATACTTAACTCCAATTGACTCTCTATTTATTAAGGGGTATCGCCCTAATCAATCACTACCTCCTAATTGTATTAAAATAACGGATAAATGGATTATTTGGAAACGTTCTTTAGCCTACAAACATGATTTCACTTTCTTGAATAAAAGCAATATGCAAGAGCATCATAACTTTGATTTATCTACTAGTCAAGAAGGTAACCTTCAAAGTTGGGACGTAAATAAGAATGGTGATATTGTTGTTTCTCTTGACAATAAACTTATCCTATTACCAATTGAATCTCAAGAAACAATTACTATTCAATATAAAGAGCTAGAGACCTTATCTTATGAAATGGACAACACAAACCTATACATAGCAACACACTATCCTTATCCTTTCTATATCCTACCTATTGAAAACTTAAAAAAGGTTGAACATAAAACTATTTTATTGGAAAACTCATCTAAGGCTATATTCCGATCTTTTTAACCATTTACGGCCAGCAAGCACAACTAAGGCTAAACCTGCTAAGCCACCTAACCACCAAAGCCAAGTCTTACCTTTTGCAACATTGACAGCATCTGTATTACCTATTTGTATAAATGGAGACCAAAAAGCAGGATGCGCCCCAATTCCTTTTACATTTTTTATATAGTCCAACTTAGCCTGTTGCAAGGCATTATTTTTAGACATACCATCATACAAGTTGCTATAAAAATTCTCCATAAGCACAGCTGTAGCCTTATCATTAACCTGCCATAGACTCACCACCAAACTAGGCACACCAGCATACATAAAGGAGCGTGCTAAACTCATAACACCTTCCCCTTGTTCAAACTTCCCATAGCCTGTTTCACAGGCACTTAAGACTACTAAATCAGTATTCAACTGCATATTAGAAATCTCATGTGCCTCTAAAAAATTATCTTCTAAGGTATCTCCATTTTCTGAAAAAGCTAAGGAAGATAATAAGGCATGATTTTCATTCAATAGTCCATGCATAGCCAAATGTACAATAGCATAATCTCCTGCTATTTTTTTGAATGTAGCTTCGTTAACTGCTTCTCCATACAAAAACTGACCTGCTCCATATAACGTTTCTAATTTCTTAATTTCTTGTTTTATGGAAGGTAAAGGAGCTAGTGTTTTTCGAAGTTGCGTTTGTAGTGGTGACCGGCTTGCAGACACACTAGAATCTAGCCCATTATAAACCGCTCCCATAGCCAAGAGTTGTCCGTTATTTTCACGCTGAGCTGTTTTTTTGTTTTCTAATAACAACTCTGTAGAATAAGAATAACTAATGGTATAATGTTTCACCAAATACTCCAAATTAGCATAGTTTCCATCTTGATTTTTAGACTCTTCTAACAATAGCGTTTCAAATGGAATATGAGATAATAGGTTATCTGGAACAATAATGAGTTTACTAATCCCTTCCAATTTAGCAGGTGCTATTAGTTTTTCATAAAAATAATGTGCGGAATGTGTATACAAAGAATAGGCCTTATCTGGCTTTCCTGTAATAAACATATAGTCACTCAGACTCTTGCGAAAGGTCTTTATTTCTTTAGCCAACTCTCCTTTCCTAAATGTAATTGGATGTAGTTTAATCTCCTTTTGTGTCAATACAATCAAATAAGCTGTGGTATCATATACAAAGTATTCTAATAAGGCTGTTTCATTATCTAACAGCTCTTTTTGAACCTCGTCTATATCTAACTCTTTTTGTTCATAACGTAGTTTAGAGTATTTAGGGTAAGTATCTTTTAGGTGCTTTAGTAGAGCATCTTGCTGTAAGTTAAGCTCTATTATTTGAGGGCGTATTTGATCTAAGGTTGCCGAATCTTTGGTATTGGTTGCTTTTATTTTTTGTTTCTCTAGTTTGTCTAATTGCCCTTGCAGCTCTTTTCCTTTTTGAGTTAAACTATCTGGCACACCACCAAAACTAAAGGCCTCTGTGCTTTGTAAAGACTCTGAAAGCACTATAGATTTATTGTATTCGGCAAAACCCAAGGCATTTTTTAAATATTGACTATCCTTACTTTTTTCATAAAGTTGCTGTGCTAATTCAATACAATGATAAAAGGTTTTGCTCATTCCAGATAACAACCTTAATTTATCCTCTTTTTTAGGCACCTTTTTTAATAAAACTTTTGAGACTAGAGATTCAAAAACAACAAAATCATACACTGTTTTTAAGGACTCGTAAGAATAGTCTAATTCTTTGCTTTTGAGAAGATACCATTCATGAATGGTATTCAATAAAGGCATTATATAGTCATCTTTTTGAAACAAGTTATTTACATCTACTTTGTCTAAAACAATATCCTTTAGTTTATAATTTTTATTACTTAATATATAAAAAGCTTCATCTAAATACTGATAAGCAATATCTAGTTCTCCCTTACTTATATAAAGCTTTGCCCATCCCTGTTTGACAAACATTAATGAAATATCAGCTTCTCGATTATTAACTATATAAATATCTTCTAATCTTTTAAATATCTGTTCTGCTTCTTTATACTTTTGCTTATAAACATACACTCCTGCCAAATGTCTTAAAGGATGAACTAACCTAAAATCACTTATCCCTAAATATTGTTCTTGTAATCTAATAGCTTCTTTAAACTTTTGCCCTGCTAAATCATATTCTTCTATATAATCATATAATAAGGCTAAGTTATTTATCCCCAAAGCATAGTTGCCATGATCTTTGCCTATATAAGTCTCATAAATTTCTATAGATCTCTTAGCTAAAGGAATAGCTTTGGTATATTGTCGTGTACGCCTATAATAGACTCCTAAATTGTTAGTAACTTGCGCTATATATGGATAATATCGTGCAGGGTTAGTTTCACATACATCAAGAATTTCTAGATATATTTGTTCTACTTTAATATACTGATGGGTACTTTGATACAGAATAGCTAAATTATTGAGCCCCATTAATATATATGGGTGTTTTTCTCCATATATTTGTTTATCAATCTCCAATGCCTCCATAAACAGCACTTCGGCCTCCTCATATTTTCCTATATCTCGACATAGTAAAGCTAAATTATTAGATGCATTTGAATAAGCTATTTGGCTGTTCTTAATGGTATCAATAGTTACTTGACGACCTGTAGTGTCTAGTTTCTCAAGTGCTTCTCTATTAGCCTTTGCAATAGAAAAGCTTTTTCTGTATAAGATTTCTGCTTTAGTTAGCTTTCCCAAGTCATGATAAAGAAAAGCTAAATCGTCTAAAGACTCTGCATATTGATTAGATGTTTCACCATAAATCTGCTTAGATAAATCCCTTGCTGTCTCAGCATAAGGAAGAGCCTTCTCATATTCTTCTTGCTCATACAATAAATTAATTTGATCTCTTGCTTCTTTAAGCGCTAATGTATCATCTTCCTGCCCCAACACAGCTCCACTCAAAAACAAAAAAAACAATAACCCTAAATATTTATTCATAACCCTCATTTAATTATTGTGTGTATGTATTGCTCCAAAATTATACTAAGCAGATTCTATAATCAAACACAAAATTGGTTTAATCTTAAAGTCCTACAACACCTAACTGTGCATAACTCCCTAATATACAAACTCCTAATAGCGTCTGTGCCGTCCTGAAATAGGTTGACAGAATTATGAAATTAAAACCCAAGATCTAATTGCTTAGGGTCGTGTTTGTCATTATTTTGTTGATACGTAAAAACTTCTAGCACAGGTCTTTTTTCAAGAGGCAGAGTTTGGACG
>JAAEPD010000029.1 GCA_024222455.1 Aureispira sp. | reverse complement strand
TGAAGTAATCAAAGCATATATAGAGAATCACAACGATTCTAAGCAAAGTGATAACTCGAATAATATTTCTTTAGAATAGTCAGGGGACTTATAGTCCTAATTTTTAACCTACCAGACTTCAGCTGGTAGTATTTCAGTTATAGATAGCCACAATAGGACTAAACATAGAAGAGGATATAGCAATGGAAAATTGAAGAGAATAATTACGACCAGGAAAAAACTTCCTGACTTTTATTCAGTTGAAAATTTAGATTCTTTAATCAAAAATTCGATCGAAATAACTGATACAGCTACTGTTGTTCGATATCATTCAAATGGAGAGTTGGCTGAGTTAAAATATCCTGATGGAGCCTCCCAATTATTTGAAGAAAATGGTTGTAATGAAGAAATATCTACATTTCTTGACACTAATGGCGACACCATACAGAAGTACCAAACAATCTTCAAAAATGGGGTTGTTATAAAAACAAAGTGGACTATATCCAAACCAATTAAGTCAGAAGTAATCACAGATTATTATGATTATAAATTTAACAAACATGGTCACTGGAAAAAAAGAAAATACAGGGGCAATAATGGAGTCATAATTGAATGGAGAAAATTGATCTATTACTAAAAAACCAAAGTATTCTATATAAAATTGGATAATTATTCCCCCTTAAGAATATACCTATGAAAGCAAATAAAATTGGTATCGTTTATATTGCCCTAATAGGGGCACTTATTGCCACACTTTGTGATAAAAACCATGTAGAAACAGGAACACTCTATTATCCAAATCCATTTTGGGATGGCCAGCCTTGGTGGAATTACCCTGCTTTCTTTGTGGCTTTTGTCCTAATGAGTTTTGCTTATCATGAATTGACACAACGCCTTCCAAGTACAATTGATAGAACTTTTTCGACAAGTACTGGAGACACTAAGGATTTTACAGAGTCCTTAATAATCTTTGCTTTAGTATATATTCTCAGTGGATTTGGGAATGAGTCACCCATCTTTTTAAATGTGCTTTTTTATGGCTTATTTCTATTAAGATTAACCATTACCCCTGATAAGGTTTTTATACTTATTATTAGTATTATGTTGGGGATAGGAGGTGCTTTTATTGAAGGATTTATGAGCAATATGGATTTGGTCTATTACACTAAGCCAGTTATCTACTATGTTCCTTTATGGCTAGCTGGATTGTACTTGCATGGTGCTTTTGCTTTGAGAGATGGGATGCGTTTGTTTGTATACAAACAGGATTAGTTTATTTAGATTTTTGAATATATATATATACGATTAAAGTAAAAACATGAGCTTAGTAATATTCTCACATGGTAAAGAAAGTGGCCCCAAAGGCACTAAAATCAATATTCTATCAGAGATAGCTCAAAAGCTAGGGTTCAAAACACTTTCGATTGATTATACCAAATGTAAGGATGCAAATGAAAGAGTTTTCCTACTTCATAAAACCATAACTGAAAGCAATGATTCATCAATAGTCCTTGTAGGTTCGAGTATGGGAGGTTATGTATCTACTGTTATTGCTAGTGACTTAAACATTGAGGGTTTATTCTTAATGTGCCCTGCACTTTACATAAAAAACTATGCTATCCAAGAATATGCCCCTAAAACTAGTAAGGTCGAAATTATTCATGGTTGGAAAGATAAAATAGTACCTTTTCAAAATTCGGTGAAGTTTGGAAAACAAATTGAAGCAACCTTACATCTAATTGAAGATAATCATCGCTTAAGCAACTCACATGCTTTTCTAAAACACACGTTTGAATTGTTCCTACTAAGGATATAGCAGGAAATAGCCATTTACCTAAACTCCTACTCAAATTAAAAAAGACTACACCCAAATCGCAGATAATGAGATCTATTCTAAAATTTACAATTACATTTTTTTTCCTCACCCTATTTTGTAGAAACATTCTAGCTCAACGCCCTAAAGCCAAAATCTTGGGTACATATATTGCTGATGACAGCTATCACTATAACCGGCCTTTCTTAAATCAACTTCGCACCATAGTGAGTAAATGTAACCACACTGCTAGATTAATAAAACCTACCAGTATAACTCTAAATTCAGATAATACATTTATATACCGCTCTTATCAGGTATGCAATTCAGGTAGAATAACAGGAACTTGGTCAATAAATAAGAATATTGTAAGTCTAACAACTAGTAAGCCTTTAAATGAAGATGCTTATTATATAGATTTCGCAAATACCCAATGCACAATAAAAGGTAAAAAGATACATTTTCCGAGTTCTCATCATTACCTATTCTCAGGGAGGAAAAAGTTTTCCTTTATAACCCCTCAAAAAGAGGCCATATGGATAAGGTATTTCAAAAAGGTAAAAAATTAGCTCCTAACATTAAACTATATAGCATATAACAGCTATGGCAAAAAATAATAGTGAAAAAATAAATGCCCTTCTTCATAGCCAAACTAGTGAAAACAACTACTTGGCTTATCAACTTTTGCAATCTCAGCTGCAGTATACTTCTTTAGATGCATTAGATTATATTTTTCAATTTCAGTTAGAGCAAATCTGGAGTGCTAAAATGGGCTATTACAAATTTGAGCTGGGGAAGTATACTATTAAGTTTTCATCAGATGAAGAAATGGAAACAGATTATACAGTCGATTTTCATTACCTCACTGTTTATATTCAAATTTATCGGACTATTGATCAAAAGCAGGTTTTGAGAGAGGACGAATCTGTATCTGATTATATATGGGAAGTCCAAATTCTTATTCAAGAATACATAAAAGAATACCAAACCTGTATCCAACGCATTCTTCCCCCATTTTCAAAACTGCTACAATCTAAATCTTATGGATAACAAACAAGCAAAACAACTATTATCTAAATTAGATATATTGGTTGAAAAATGGTTGGATTATTTTAATCAAAAAAATATTACTCGTTTAGAAACGCATGATGTTTTTGATAGTGCAGAAGCGAGCTATTATGGAATTGGTGTTGATTATATTGATATTGAATGGATAAAAAAGGCTTTGACAGTACTTCATTTACTTCTGGAAGAGCCTCAAAACCACACCTTAAAAAATAAAATTGACTTAGTTGACAATAAGTTTAATAAACTATTCGACATCGCTGAAGCATATCTTGATGACATACCTAATACAATAGCTGCAATTGCTTATTTAGTTCATCGCTGTTATAAAGATAAAAATGACTTATTTCTAAGTTTAGACCAAGATAAATTAAATTCTTATACCGATTCAGCTCAAAACTTAAGTCAACGTTTAGTTCTTTCAGAACAAGAAAAAAAGGATTAGATTCTATAACATCATTATTGGATACCTCTATTTTGGAGGCATTTTTTATGTCTAGCCGGAAGATTAATAAAATGCTCGTTGCCAAAAACTACACATTCATTAACTCATATTACCTATTCGCAAATCAGTGTTGAATTTAACCCCATTTTTTTATTCCTTTGATAAATCACAATCCGATTATCAAAACGCCCCTCTATGGAAAATATTCTTGATGACAATTCTTTGAAAAGCAAAAAGGAAACAGACTATTCACTCTATGCTTCCTTCGGGAATCGCACAGCGGCTAGTATTCTAGACATGCTAGTTCTCATCCCCATTTATATACTGATAGGTTACAATTATCAGGTTTGGAAAATTCTTTCTGTTGATATACTCCTAAATATTAGTCCATTTTTTTATAAAATAATTATGGAATGGAAATTTGGTGCTACAGTTGGGAAAATGGCTATTAAACTACGGGTGGTTGACTATAACTTGCAAAAAATATCCTTACTAAGTTCTTCCAAAAGGTTCTCTACTTACTTTTTTGCTTACCTCCCCAACATAATTTTTTCATACTATCTCTTCAACCAAGAAGTATTCTATACACTTTCATCTGAAGAATTAGATTCATTGATATTAACTTATGATTCTTACTGGATTAATCTAACTCTTTCCTTTGTAATCTGGATTGGAACTTGTGGAGTTGTCTTGTTTTCTAAAAAGAAACAAGCTGCTCATGACCTTATTGCTAAAACATATTGTGTAAAACTTAAGGAGTTGAAAAATTTCAAGGAGGTAGACTTGAAACTGCACCATAAAAATGCTAACTAATTTAGATCAACTTAACCTTATAATTCAATCAATATGAAATATATTATTTTACTCCTTCTCTTCATTAGTGCAAGTACACAAGCGCAAAATGTGGAAAAGCTACAAGATTTAGCATTAGAGCAGTATAATAAAAGAAAATATCTTGATGCTCAAACCACTATAAAAAAAGCTATTGATAAAAAACCTAGAGATATAGATAATCGCCTAATTTATTCCCAAATATTACTTGGGCTAGACAAAGTTAATGAGGCTGAAGCCCAACTTTTAGCCATTCTTCTTATCGACAAAGAAAATGCTGAAACGTACAATCGACTCGCCACTATTTATGTTTCATTAAATGATCTCGAAACGGGAATTGAGATGTATCAAAAAGCTATAGAATATGAACCAGAAGATTCTATAAAGTTCCTGTATTTTAATAACATGGCTGCTTCCAAAGGTCTATTAGGTAAGGTTAATGAGGCTATTGAAGATCTTGAAAAAGCTTATAAAATAGATAGTAATAAGTTTGCCCTATTAAACAACCTTGCCATCAACTATGAATCTATTGGGCGATATAAAGAAAGCATAGCTATGCAAAAAAGAAATATCCAATTACACCCAAAAGAAATTGCACCGTACGTAAACTTAGCTTTTACATACTCTAATATTGATTCTCTTGAGCAAAGTGAACGTTATTTCACCAAAGCATTAAAAATGGATTCGAAAGAGCCTCTAATCTATAGTAACAGAGCCTTTCTTTATTACAAACAAAAGAAATATAAAAAAGCCTTGAAGGATATTAATAAATCCATTGAAATATATCCACATAACTCCTATGCTTATAGAAATAGAGCTCTAATTCACCTTGCTACTAACCGTAAAAATGAGGCCTGTATTGATCTAGAAACCGCCACTAACAAAGGTTTCAAAATCAGATATGGTGACGAAGTAGAAAACTTATACCTAGAAAACTGTAGCGAACCCTACACTAACCATGCATTTTCTTACACACTTACGGTATTTAAATGTTTGATTCCTATAACTTAACTCAAACTCAAAACTGATTCCTATGCTCTTTTATGGAACATCAAAAGGTCATTCTCTTACTAGCAAAAAAATAAGTAATGCAAAATGTCCTTCCTGCCAAAAACACGAAAGCTTAGAGACTGTAGCTTTTACTCAATATGCCCACCTTTATTGGATTCCTTTTTTCACTTTGGGTAAGAAAAAAGCAGTAGTTTGTGAAAGCTGTGGCTATGAACCTAAAGACAAGGAACTCTCTTCTATAGCAAAAGAACAAGCTGATCGTTTAAAGGCTGATGTTAATATTCCAATTTGGCATTTTGCAGGAGTAGCTCTAATTGCTATTGTTGCTCTTATAGGTATAATTTCATCTAATCAAAACTCTAAAATGGTTAAGGAGTATCTTGCTAATCCTGCCTCTGGAGACATTTACCAACTCAAACTTGATAGCGATCGTTTTACCACTTTACGAATTTTTATGGTTACAGATGATTCTCTTTATGTCAATTTCAACGATTATGAATCCAATCTTCAAGCATTGAATGATCTAGATGAGTCAGATCGCTATAGTGAAGATATTTACACACTGCACAGAAAAGAGTTAGAAACAATGTATGAGCGTGGTGAGATCTATAATATAAATCGTTATTAGCAACATAAACTAAGGCCTCCATCTCAAAGCACTATCAAAAACTGACTTAGACCGGTACTTCCTAACAAAATGGGAGTATCGGTCTTTTTTTGCTTCACCTTGTATGTAACACCTCAAAATTCTAGCTTTTTTTTTCGTATATTACATTTAATGTCAATCATTTACTAACTTCTTCTAATAAGAATAAGTCCTAACACTTGAGCACTATAATGCTTAGGTTAAGATAGACTCATATCCAATCAAAATATTAAAGAAAAAACTGGTCCCCCCCCCCTAATAAAATAACCGCTATGAAAAAAACAACTACAGAATTAAAAGCTATACTTGAGAAAGAAGGGGTTAATATCTCAACTGAATATCTTGATTTTTTAACCAATAAAAACTTTCAGTCTAGTATCGCTATTTTTGAGGATGAAGACGAATTCGAGTTATATTCCCTAGATGAGATCTGCCAAGAAATAACCATTGATGGACAAACTATGATTCGGATTAAACAACTAGCTGCATACACAAAAACAATTCTAGAAGTCAATGGTGACTATACTAATGCAACCGAAAAAAATAGGCTATTAGAGCTTTCTCAATGTCTATCAATTGGATATGAAAACACAAGAGTATTATACCTTGATAATGATGACAATGATACATTACATGTTTTTCATCTGTGCCGTCCTGAAATAGGTTGACAGAATTATGAAATTAAAACCCAAGATCTAATTGCTTAGGGTCGTGTTTGTCATTATTTTGTTGATACGTAAAAACTTCTAGCACAGGTCTTTTTTCAAGAGGCAGAGTTTGGACG
>JAAEPD010000028.1 GCA_024222455.1 Aureispira sp. | reverse complement strand
GCAGTAGTTGGACTGATAGCAGAACTAAAAGCTCTTACTGCTGTAGCATTACCGTTTTTGACTAGAGTAAATTGATACAAAAGTCCGGCAGCTGGGTCTGGATTGTTCACAACATCTTGTAAGACGTTTGGAGTCAAAGTAAGGAAATTGTTTTGTAAAGTTTGTTGGTCTACCATGAATACAGGTGCATTTAATGCAGCTGGGGTTCCTAGGTAAGTCCTTTGCACAGGTATGCCCATTATACAGACATCTCCTGGACTGGTGCACTTGCACTACCGCCAAAGATTCCGCCCAATGATAAGCCACCTGATAAAATCAAGTTAGCTGCACCCCCAACTATACCTCCCGTAAGGAAAGCAGCGCCTGTAGAGGCGATGGGTGTGATTGAACTATTTGGTGCTACTCTACTCATTACTAATGAGACTAGAGAACCAGCACCAATTCCTTTAACGACATCACCGATAACACCGGTTTTCAAACTTGAACCAATTCCGCGACCTTTTCTACTAACGCGTCTTGTGATTGTTCGTCTTCTTGCCATTGTTTTTCTTGGTGCACTTCTTCTTTTTATTGTTTTCGTAATTCGTCTTTTAGTTGTCGTTTTTCGTTTACCTTCAAAAGCACGTCTTGCTGTTTTTCGTACCTGTCCTTTAGTTGTTCCTTTCTTTTTCTTCTTAAAGCCGCCGCTTTTCATTATACGAGCAAACTTTTTTCTTGCCGCTAATTGTTTTGCACTAGCCATTTATTCTACCGCCTCTACCGCTTGGAACTGCTGTACCAATTCCTAAATTACGCAAAGTAGTTACTTGGTCATTATTTGCACGACTTGCACTTGGAAAAAGAGAACTTCTATCATCTACAATAGTATTAGAACCGCCAAAGAAATTTCCCTGATACGTTGAACCAAAAGCAGATGGAGTTTGTCCAAAGTTTGTTATTGAATCAATAATGCTATTAAATCCGAATCCGGAATCCTCAACATTATCATTTTTTTCCGGTTCATCTTTTTTAATTATAAAACTAGGATTTTCATCAAAAGGCAAAGTGTTAGGAACTGCACCGCCTTTTAGATACCTTTCATAAATTGGGTCTTGTTGTTTTTGTTGTGCAAATACGTTTTGTAATGGGTTTAAGGACTCACTTAATGACGTACCAAAAGCACTTACACCGCCGCCAATTTTGGACCCAATACCAGAAGCACCGCCCAAGTTTTTAAATATAAAATATGCCGCAGCTATTCCGCCGACTGCTAAAACTGTGTTTAATGATACCATGATTATCTAATTTCGTTGAATAATTTAACCATATCGGCTAAGATTACCGTATCTAGTCTGATATTCTTCTTGAAGTCTATCTATTTCGCCTTCTTGTCTAAATACTAATTCATTGGCTTTTGCTATGTTTTGTTGTGCTGTTTCGTATGCGGCTTGTTGTGCAAATCCGGCACGAACAGAAGCAGTTAAACCAATGTTTTTGTCTGGAAATAATGCACCTAAAGGATTATAGGCATATTGTGAATCAAATTTTCTTACTAATTTTTGTCCTGTCCAATTGGCTACTTTGTCTAATCCTAAAATATTCCCAGTTGGAATTTTTTGTTGTTGTGAAATAAAACTTTGAGTTTTATCCATTTCTGTTTGCAATTGATTAATTTTTACATTGGATATGTTTTTTTCATAATCTAAAATGTCTTTTGCAATTCCTAAGTTTGACTGTCTGATATTTTCTAAGGTTCCAATGTTACTTTCTTGTTTTTCTATGGCTTGAGCTTGTGCTTTACTAAGCATACTAGTAAAGGGATTGATAAACGAAATGTTTGATAATGATGGTGCAGACCCTCGACCCTTAGAGAATACCAAAGCCGCCAATAACGAAATACCAACGAGAAGAGCTTCATTGAACCTTACCATTAGTTACAAAAAAGGCACTTGTCAACTTTAAAAGTTTCCCCGTTCCATATTATCCCATATCCTATATAACAAGCAGTGCATAATTTGCCCTTTTCTATTCCTCTTT
>JAAEPD010000027.1 GCA_024222455.1 Aureispira sp. | reverse complement strand
TTTTTGCAGACAGTCCCAAACGCAAAAACTCTTCTTTAGTAGCTGTATTGGGGTCAAAAGAGAAGGTCTCTATTGCAACAGTTGAGGCTTCTTGGATAGTTGTATTATTAGCAGCTAAAACATCCTCTTTAGAAGGTAATTGAATATAAGGCCTCAGACGTTGATAATCTGTATCTGATAAGGTATAAATCTTTTTGAAATCCTCTACTTTCCTAAACTGTCCCCCTTTAGATCTATAATTCAGAATACTTTTTGCAGTCTTCCCTGATAAACCTAAAGTTACAAAATCTTCCTTACTAGCTGTGTTTGGATTGAAAGGAAACTCTTCAGCAGGCAAGGTGCTTCCCTCTTGCTCCTCACCTCTAAATTTAAAGCTATTTTTTTTGTAAGAATTATTATAGGCCGTCTGTTTAGATGGCAGATTGGAAAGACTAGCTCTAAAAGCATCTGTTGCTAACTGAAACTCTTGAGCATTGATAGTCTCTTGCGATACTAGAAATGGATACAGCAAGGGCAAAGCAAATAGTAGTATTGCCAATACTAGCAACACTACTATTCCATTACGCTCTTGGCGTGTATAATACAAGTAATTTTTGAGGCCATCTATCCACTTCATCTTCCTGTGGGGTTTACAAGCGTCCTTTAGGTTCTTCTGTGCCACCTTTTCTACGCTGACTGGTCTTAGGTTTTTTCTTCTTTTTCTTCTTCTTAGGCTTTTCAAAGTACTTTCTGCGCTCTTGTTCATCCTTAGGTAGAAAAGGAACAACTAAGGAGATGCGTATCCCAAAATGTCCCATATTATCAAAATACTGTCCTTCGGGAAGCTCTGTGCGCTGATTAAGTTCAGTCTCTAGCTTTCTTAATTCCAAACCAGTTGTAAATTGGTAGTAAGGATGAATACGAAGTAAATAGAAGAGTTGTTTACGTTGGCTTTTTTTCAATAAAAACTTTAGTCGAATGCCATAATCTACAAATAGTTCTGCTCCAAAGTTATATTGTTTGACAGGTGCTTGATAATCGCCCCCAAAGGAATAGCGTACACGAGCTTGTCCTAATGTAAGCCCTCCTCCTACTGTAAAGTAATGAAACTTGAACGGACGATAGCCTATATTAAAATGTACAGCAGCCTGATTGGCAATCACCTGTGCATTTTCTTTAAGTTGGTTAGGATTGGTGCTTTTCAGTCCTTTTACCATATTACCATATCCCAACTCTACCATCATAAAATCGCTGTACATTCCTGCAGCAAACTGATAGCCATCTAAGCCCTGCATTTTGCCTAAAGTATGGTTTTCTCTAGCATTAAAATCTGAAATAATGCTAGTAGTGGTAGGCATGTTGCTAAAGCCATGAGCATATCCTGCTGCTATGTAGTACTGTGCTGTTAGTTGCTGTCCTAAAGTCAAACTAAGCATCCAAACTATGAGTACACCTAATCCTTTCATCTAATCCTTGTGTTTTAATCGTTTGTTCTAAACCTTACAAATATACATAACTCCCTGAATAAAACTGTGCTAAGATTTTATTTGTTGTAGAATAACTATTAGAATGTATAATTAGTCTTTATCACGCAAATCTTGTTTTATAGTTTTCAGGATATAAATAAAATAGCCTACGAAAGCAATACATCCCAACAACAAAAATATAAAACCTGCTATTTCAATAGGAAAGACCTCTCTATATCCCAACAATAGTTCCGCACTAAATGCCAATACTAGTACAACAGCAAATAAAACACTAACTGTTATTGCCAATCTAGTCCATACAGCTATGCCTCTAGGCTTGTACCCCTTTCGATAAGTTTTAAATTTGAAGATAGACATCAACAGAGGAGTTGCTACTAAAGAAGAACCTATTACAGGTAGATAAACTATTAGAGGTAGATCGGCTACCATAGGGTTAAGACTCGCACTAAACAGTATAGCTATCAAAGAGGCGAATATTATTATTACAAATATAAACTCTATCAAATCTAGTTTTTTTGACTTTTTTGCTTTTAAGATTTCTTCATCTTCTCGATTATCTAAAACCATAGTTTAGTTATTTTTGTTCTGCTGCATTTATAGTTCTAATGATATACAAACAGTACCATATATAGAATATACAATACCCTATAAAACCAAAAATCATCAGTCCTTCCATCAAATTAATACCTTGTCCAAAATCATTCAAAAACATTAATAAAAGAATCATCATCCCAATCATTAAACCAGTACCGGTAGCCCCAAAAGCAGCCCATGCCACTGTCCATTTAGTTTTATTGTCTTTGCGGTATGCTCTAAATTTGGAGATGCACATCAAGGGTGGAATTGCAAATAAAGAATAGCCTAATACACTTAGATAATCTATTTCAGAAAATCCTATCATAGAGAGATACAATACAACCCCAAGTGTCCCTAAAGTCATTATAAGCAAGCTAAACTCTATTAAATCTAGTTTTTCTACCTTTTTTGCTTTTAAGGTTTCTTCATCTTGCAAATCGTCTAGCAGCATAGTTTAGTTATTTTCGGGTGCTTGATATGCCGTGTACCCCAAAAAATAGACCAAAAGATAAGTAAAGAAAAAAGCTTAAATTAGAGTTATGAAGAAACGGAAATTCACACCAAAATTCAAGACAAAAGTAGTCTTAGAAGCGTTAAAAGAGCTGTCAAGTTTATCAGAGTTGGCAAAGAAATATAATTTAGCACCGACTCAAGTTAGTACATGGAAGCGTCAATTTTTAGAAGGAGCAGAGGGAATTTTTAATACAACAAAAGGAGGGAAACCAGAGGAAGAACGAGAAAAGGATAAGTTGCTACAGACGATAGGAGCGCTAAAAGTAGAGAATGATTTTTTAAAAAAAGTCTTGAAATAAAGCCCTTGTCAGAAAAGCGTTATCATGTAGATAAAAGTCATCCAGAATTAAGTGTCCGAGAGCAATGTAAGATTTTGAATATCAATCGTTCAAGCCTATATTACGAAGTAAAAGGAGAGAGTTCATTGAATTTGGAATTGATGCGTTTGATGGATGAGCATTATTTAGAGCATCCCTACAAAGGAGGGAAGCGGATGCACGTTTGGTTGACCAAAGATAAGGACTATCAGGTAAATTTAAAACGGGTAAGACGCTTATATACCAAAGTGATGGGTTTAAGATCTATATTACCAAGTCCAAACACCTCAAGACCAAGTAAAGACAAGGATAGACAGGTGTTTCCTTATTTACTTAGAGACTTAAAAATAGAGCAAGCTAATCAAGTTTGGGCAACGGATATTACCTATATACCCATACAAGGAGGGTTTATGTATTTAACAGCTATTATAGACCTGTATTCTCGATTTGTAGTAGGTTGGTCCTTGTCTAACAGTATGGATGCTTATTGGTGTAAGGAGTTGCTTAATCAGGCTGTAGAGAAGTATGGAAAGCCAGCGATTTTAAATACAGATCAGGGCAGTCAATATACCTCTAATCTTTATGTGGATGCGGTCAAAGCTCATGGTATTCGTTTGAGTATGGATGGGAAGGGGCGTTGTATTGATAATGTGTTTATTGAGCGACTTTGGTGGTCTGTTAAATATGAAGATGCTTATATTTATGAATGAAGAGATTTAAAAACTAAAAGTTAAAATAAAAAAGTGGTTCGTAATGTTTAGTTTAAAAGTGACGAAACTTTTGAGCACTAAACAAAATACGAACCATGAACAAGTTAGTAATAAATAAATATTTTGTCAACTATAT
>JAAEPD010000026.1 GCA_024222455.1 Aureispira sp. | reverse complement strand
CTTATCGCATTATTAGTAATTACATCAATAGCTGTATCAGCCCAAGAATCAGTTTTATTACGTCTCAATTACACCAAAGGGGATAGTTATTTAATGACTGTTGAATCTAAACAAGGAATGGGAGCGCAAGGTGGTGTGAATATGAAAATGAATATGGGAGTGATTGTCTCTGAAGTATCTGGAGATAATGTTAAAACAGAATCTAAGATTTTGTCAGTAGCCCTTGATATGATGCAAGGCGGAATGGCTATGAGTTATGATTCCAATAAAAATGATGAAGAATTAGATCAGATGGGACAAATGTTAAAATCACAATTTGATCCTATGATGAATTCAATTATATATAATACTTACGATAAATTGGGTAATATTACAGAAACCAAAGTAGAACCTTCTGTGCCTGGAATGAATCAACTTACTGAAGGATCTGCATCTGTTATTTATCCTAATGAAAAGATTTCTGTAGGTTCTTCTTGGAGTTCAAATAAAGATAATCAAGGGATGAAAACTACTACCACTTATACAGTTAGTCAAATTAAAGATGGTATCGTTTATCTGGATATTACTGGGAATGTTTCTGGAGCAGCAGCTAGTGGATCTGTTAAAGGAAGTTCAGAAATTGAAGTTAGTACCGGATTAGCTAAAAAAACATCAATAGAGGTTGCTATCTCTAACCAAGGTATGGATATTACAATAAACTCTAATATTACAATGACTAAAAATTAGTTTGGTCTAAATACAAAAAAAACCTCTAGAATCTCTAGAGGTTTTTTTTGTATTATAAAAAATTCTAAGCTAGCATGGTAACAGGATTCTCAATATAAGCTCTTACAGTTTGTAAGAATTGAGCACCAGTAGCTCCATCTACAGTTCTATGATCACATGCCAATGTTACTTTCATGGTGTTTCCAACTACTATTTGACCATCCTTAACAACAGGTTTTTGTTCTATAGCACCTACAGATAAAATTGCTGAATTTGGTTGATTGATAATCGATGTAAATTCTTGAATTCCAAACATTCCTAAATTAGAAATTGTAAACGTACTACCTTCCATTTCGTTAGGAGCAATTTTTTTATTTCTAGCTTTTCCTGCTAAATCTCTAACGTTTCCACCAATTTGAGTTAAACTCATTTGGTCTGTAAATTTTAACACAGGAACTAAAAGTCCATCGTCTACAGCAACTGCAACCCCAACATGAATATGATTGTTATATCTGGTAGTATCTCCATTCCATGAAGTATTTACTTTAGGATGTTTCTTCAATGCCATAGCACAAGCTTTTACTACCATATCATTAAATGAAACTTTAGTTTCAGGCAATGAGTTAATAGTTTTACGTGAAGTTATTGCATTGTCCATGTCTAACTCAATAGTGAGGTAATAATGAGGTGCTGTAAATTTGGATTCACCTAAACGTTTAGCGATTACTTTACGCATTTGTGAATTAGTAACATCTTCAAAACTCTCTTCACCAGCAGGAGTATAGGCAGCTAATGGGGCAGATGACTGCTCTGGTTTAGAAACTGCAGTTGGTGTTACTGAAGGGATAGAGGATGGAGTGTAATTTTCTACATCTCTTTTAACGATCCTACCGTTTTCACCTGTACCTTTTACTTCTGATAAATTAATGCCTTTATCTTTGGCAATTTTCTTAGCCAAAGGGGAGGCAAAAATTCTTCCACCTGTATTAGTTGTCGTAGAAGTTTCAGAGGTATTTTCTATAGTTTCTGTAACTTCAACGGTTGTAGTTTTAGGGTCTATTTTTGAATCATTAGAAGTTAAATTACCCTCCTTATGAGCAGCTACAATAGATGAAACGTCTGTCCCTTTTGGACCTATGATACTTAATAAACTATCAACTTTAGCACTTTCTCCTTCTGCAATTCCAACATATAATAGTACACCTTCATAGAAAGATTCAAATTCCATGGTAGCTTTATCCGTTTCAATTTCAGCTAAAATATCTCCTTCTTCTACGTTATCTCCAACATTTTTTAACCATGAAGCAACGGTTCCTTCTTCCATGGTATCACTTAGCCTTGGCATAGCAATAACATTTACTCCATCAGGAATTGATGTAGTTGCAGTTTCTGAAACTGTTTCCTCTGGAGAAACTTCTTTTGAGGGCTCCTCTGAAGTAACTCCGTTTAAAATTCCAGAAATATCTTCGCCTTCGTCACCTATAATAGCAAGAAGAACATCTACTGGAGATGTTTCACCCTCTTGAACTCCTATGTGTAATAAAGTACCTTCATTAAAAGATTCAAATTCCATAGTAGCCTTGTCGGTTTCTATCTCAGCAAGGATATCTCCTTCTTCTACTTTATCACCAACTTTTTTTAACCATTTTGCTACAACACCTTCTTCCATGGTGTCACTTAAGCGAGGCATATTTACGATTATTGCCATAAGTCTATTCCTAAATTAATTTTTTACTCTTTTCTTTATTAAAAAGCTTTTAGAGCTATTCTTTACTTGTATTACTAGTAGATTATTTAATAAAAGGATAATCTTCTTGTTCGTATACTACGTCATGTAATTGACTTACCTCAGGATATGGAGATTCGTCTGCAAATTTCTCACATTCTTTGACTTTGTCTTTTACCTCTTGATTTATTTTTTCAATTTCCTCTTTGGTAGCATACTTTTTATCTTTAATAATGTCTAGTATTTGAGTAATTGGATCAATTTTTTTGTATTCTGCTACTTCATCTTTTGTTCTGTAATGTTGTGCATCAGACATTGAATGCCCCCTGTATCGGTAGGTTTTCATTTCTAAAAATGTTGGACCTTCACCACGTCTTGCTCTTTGGATAGCTTCATCTACAGCTTCAGCAACTTTAATAGGATTCATTCCATCTACTGGACCACAAGGCATTTCGTATCCTAAACCTAGCTTCCAAATATCTGTATGGTTTGCAGTTCTTTCAACAGAAGTTCCCATGGCATATCCATTATTTTCAACAATAAATACAACAGGTAATTTCCAAAGCATAGCCATATTAAAGGTTTCATGTAGAGAACCCTGTCTAGCAGCACCATCCCCAAAGCAAGTGAGTGTTACTCCATCACTTCCTTTGTACTTATCACCAAACGCAATTCCTGCACCTAAGGGAATTTGGCCACCTACTATTCCGTGACCTCCATAAAATCCGTGTTTTTTTGAGAAAATATGCATAGAACCACCCATTCCTTTTGAGGTTCCTGTTGCTTTTCCGTACAATTCTGCCATGACACGTTTTGGGTCCTCACCCATACCAATAGGTTGCACATGATTTCTGTAGGCTGTAATCATTTTATCCTTTGATAAATCCATTGCATGTAGAGCCCCTGCTAAAACAGCCTCTTGACCATTGTATAAATGTAAAAAACCTCTTACTTT
>JAAEPD010000025.1 GCA_024222455.1 Aureispira sp. | reverse complement strand
AATTGTGCTACCAACAATAGACCTTCTTGTTGTCGTGAAAAGTACTTTTTTTATTTGCTCTCTATCTTTATTCACCTTACTTATCCTCGTACATTTCATAAAGTCGCCTAGCTTCTTTGATATGGTGTTCACTAAGCTCAAATTTACCATGACCCCAATCTGTACCAACGTAAGTAATGGTTTCAACTATCGCCATTGCTTGCCTTAGTTTATCTTTTAATTGCTTAATTTCATCTTCCTGTTCTTCTTGCTCTGTTATCAGTGATTCCTTTAACTTTAATTCTAACTTTGTAAGCCCTGATTTCAATTGGTTTACTATATTTATTATTGATGATTCCATTTTATTATCCTGTCGATTTTATCTGCACATATAGCTGTTATGTATACCAAGTCTAGTGTTAGAAATGCGCTAAGTGCTATTTTCAAAACTAGCAATAATGATAAGTTAGTATTTATGCCGTTCATTGTCTGTAGTATTGTGTTGAATGCAAACCCGAACGTAAATAGAAACGATATCAATGTTAGTGTTATGTATATTAGTTTCATTTTCCACCTGCCTTAAGGGCGTCAATAATAACTCTATCCAAGTCACCTTGAACCTGTTTAGCTAGTGAATGATTTTTGCCTAAATCAGCGTTAATAAGTACCAGTTTTTTCTGGAAATACATTGCTGATTCTTCGTACATCCCTAATGTGCGAGTTAGTATTGCTGCTGCGTTTATGTATCTGATATCGAAAGGTTGTAGCTTTACTGCTTTTTCATGCTCTATTAGTGCTGCTGAATATTCGCCTTTCAGTTCTTTATCTGAGCCTCTTTCGAATAGTTCTTCTGCTTGTTCTTCATAAGTCATTGTTAGTCCTTAAAATTAATTACCTTCGTTACTGAAATGACCATCCATTTCATCAATATCAAAAAGGTCATCATACACCTCCACATCACCATTATAGGGAAGGAAGTTACTGCTAAATGTAGTAGCCTGATTATCTCTACGCTTCAAGTAGTTTTTCATTTGACCTGTTCTCTTTTCTTGCTCCTTTGCCTTGCAAGACTTATTAAAGAACTTACCCCAGCCTCTTTTGACATCAGCAGTGCGAACCATTCTTTTTCTACCGCAACCGCATTTACATGTTATTTCAACTTTGCTAGGCATTATTTATTCTCCCTACCATACTCCAAAACTTCTTCTAGAAAGCCTATTTCAGCTTGAGATGCATCTTGTACTGAATTTTTAAGTTCAGTTATTAATTCTTGATTTACGTTTGCACTGTGTTTAGCTACCTCTAACTCCTCTATCGCAAGTATAAGCTCATCAAAAGGTGTTTCTTGACAAAAGAGCGTGCCTGTGTACTGACTAATTGGGCAACCAGCACAACTGTAGCTTATCCAAGACCAACAACATGGGCATGTATCGCTCCCTAATTCTACGTTATCTGGATCAGCTTTAAAAGCTTTGTGGTGTTTTATTGATCTTTCTAGTTTATTTACCTGTATTTCTGTCCACATTATTTATTCTCCATGAAGTGCTTTAGATACGCGAATAACGTCACTTCGCGACAAGGTTAGCGAGCCTATAGCAAAGCCTTCCTTATTAACTATTTGAATACCTTTTCCGAAATTAAATATACATAGAATACTATCTCTATTAAGATATATGATAGTATTGTCACAAAGCCTAACACCTGTTACGCTAGGCTCTTGCATAAATGCTTCTTGGCATTCATTAAGTTCAGAAAAGGTGTTGGTAACGCCATTTATACAAACTTTGTTATTACTTGGTAGTACGTGTATATAATCAATCATTCTACACCTCTATAGTTAATTCTTGGTTATAATCTTGTGTGTTCTCATACCCACAGTATCCTCTTGGATTACAAATCAGGTGGGTATTTCTGTGTACCTTATCAAAAGGCGTGTGAGTATGCCCGTAAATCCACAAATCTGGGCTGTAATCAAAAACCTCTTCTAAATTAGAGCTGACAAACCCAGGGTTAAGGATATTGCCCTTAAACTCTGGTACAATACAGATTTCGTGAGGTAGGTGGTGGGTAACAATTACCACTTTGCCGGGGTGGTCTTGTTCAAGAGTCTTTAGGAAATACTCCCTAGTCTCTTTTTGGCAGGCTATACTGTCTTCAACGCTAAAATGTTTAATAGCCCTAAAGTCATTCATGCCTTTCTTAACCTTCTGCTTAGCAAACCAACAATCGTTATCTACGTCAGTCCACATAGTTCCGCCTAAGAACAGGATACCATCTATTACTACGCTACAATTCTCAAGGACATGCAGGTTACTTTTAGATTCAGAAACTGCTCTCCAATTCTCCAAGATCACACTCTTATAGTTTCTATAGAATTCGTGGTTACCCATCACATATATAACATGAGCAAATCTTTCACACATTTCATCGATGAAAGGTATCGCGCTCATACCTACCCCTATATCACCAGCTAATACCAATATAGTATCCTTATCATCAGGCAAAGCTGTGATCTTTAAAGTTCCAAACTCTAAATGTAGATCACTTAATATTCTTAATTTCATTTTAATATCCTTAACTTACTTTTTCCCATTTCGAGTAATATTATAACAAAAATTAACCATAATGTCAAGGATTAAATTAAGTTAAGGTCAAACCAAGACGAAAATATTTCTTGACACTGTGTTTATTTTTTGATATAATATTTAGACAGTGCGTACTCAAGCTACCCCCGCGCCAACCGCCGTATATACAGATTAATCAAAGATTACGCATGTCAACAACATAAAGTAAAAATATTTCTTGACATTCTATTAAAATGAGAGTATAATATATATTAATAAATGGGAGAATCTAAATGAGCGAAATTTTACTAGAAGAAATACATGAACTGCAAAATTTATTAGGTGCAGCGGTTGATATAATAGCTAGAGACTCTGACTTAACAGACAAAGCTACTATAAGTATAATGCAACAGGCACTAAATGCTTTAGGTGAAAACCCTTCATGGGGAGAGGTGGCTTGACTCAGGAAGATCTATGGTTTCAGTGTTTTGAGAAATTCTTAGATAGTTGCAATGGAGTATATGAGCATTCAGAACGTCGTAGTATCGAAGACGTACACCATAAATTATTTTCAACAGAAGAGACTTTATCTTGGAGAACTAACCCGAGGACTAAAGAAATAACAGGAGTGGAACATCTTGGACGATAATACAGAAGATCAGTTAGCTTACGAAGAAGGTGTAGCCAAACTGAGAGGGGCTGTCAAAGACCTCGAAAAGGCAGGTAAGGACTTCTCCAAGCGAGCAGTCAGGGAAGAATTCAAAAATAAAGTAATAAGCACAGCCACTAGGATGGTTAATGACAAACGAATATTTAAATAGAGGTAAAGATGTTAAGAGACTATTATAATAAGATGCTAGGGAAGGGGCGATATTCTATAAAAATGAACTTAATCCCCCCAGTTTTTCAAGAAGAATTAAGAGTACTCCTACATATGAAGAAGTACAATGATTGGGATGCTAGAACAGAAAAACTTCTTGCTGACATGCGAAACCTGCATAAGGATCTACGTTCAGCACTTCAGCAAAAAGACCAACGTGATGAATTGGGAAAATTCATTGAGTACGCAAAAAAGGAAATAGCAAACAAAAGATAATTCTTGACATTTTGGCTTATTGATAGTATAATATAATTATAAAATCAAATAAGGGAAAATATTAATGAAAAATACTATTTTACAGATGTTAGATGATATAGATGATATACGAGAAAACCTAAAGATTTGGGTCGTAAATAAAGAGATCCCACTAGACGAAAGATGGGAAGTGTTTATTGAGTCAGAACTAGGGGAAGCACGTCCTTTCATTGTTCGGTTCGACTCTCTTGGAGAAGGTTTTGTGTGTTACGATGGAAAGATACATATAGAAAGATACGACGTGATTGATGTTAGTGAGATAGTAGAAGGGTTGATGGATAATGACCCCAGCCTCATAGAAGCATTCAAAGAAGAGGTACTAGAAAAATTTGTACGTACTTTTAAGTATGATTGGTAGGAGTAATAATGTTAGATGATTACCACGGTTTTTTCGGTGATGAACCTGAACCTGAATTTGAACCTGAAGATTAAAGAATATGGTCGATTGCGCGAATGGCTAAGCGGTGAGGTTGTAACCCTCAAGCCCTCTAGATAGGTCGGGGTTCGAGTCCCTGGTCGACCACCAAATTGGAGTTAAAAATGTCAAAAGAAAATGAGTGCGATGATTGCGGGGCTTTTGTGGAACACCAAATAGAATGCCCTTATGCAGCCGAACTGCTCGGGGACTATTCTCTAGTGTGGCTGTGTGAAGAGTGTTCTTGGGCAAGGGCACAGGAGATTTAATATGAACATAGTAAGTATGGTAAAGAATAAAAAAGTTAGGTTTGTTAGGTATCGTAAAGGAATTTTCACCTATACTACAGAATGTGGGATAGAGTTCTCCGTACCTTTAGATGATATAGGGGACGCGACACTATTAACAGAAGATAAGGCTACCCTCTTTTTGAGATATATACGTAAACATTTGGAGTTAAGTAAGTAATGGACAAGATTATATTTTTAGATATAGATGGAGTTCTCAATTCTGAGACAGACTTCATTGATTCTGTCTACAAATATAATCCTGTACATTCAAAATTACAGAAAGGCGAGCGTTGGAAAGTTATCAACGTAGGTATGTTAGCGATTCTCAACGATGTCGTCAAGCAAACCGGCGCAAAGATAGTGCTAAGCACAACCTGGCGCACAAAGTGTGACGCTAAGAAGTTAACCAAGATCTTTCAAAGATATGGGGATATCTGGGAGCATGGGGTAGACACTATTATAGGAAGAACAACCGATATGAAGGCTAGCCGTAGATATGATCCCTACTCATACTCAGTACCTAACATTATTTCAGAGAATGAAATAAGGGAATCAGAAATAAATTTGTGGATGTCTGAGAACCCAGTACCAGAATCGTTCATAATAATTGACGATATACTTATGAATTTTGGTAGTAACATGATACATACAGATGAATTCATAGGCCTTACTGTAGAAATAGGAAATAAGATAATAAGTAAATTAGGTAGATTACCTAAGTACCAGAGGAAATTTGATAAAGAATACCGTCATTTATGGAAGGGCATAGTTTAAGCACTAGTCGTCTAATAGGTTAGGACTACAGACTTTCAATCTGTCAACAGGGGTTCGATCCCCCTCTAGTGTACCAAAATAGGTTTAATCAACAACTGGAAGCCTTTTGCGAGGGGCTGCTTACTACAGGACACCTTTCGCGGGAGGCTGTTTATCACTAAACACCATGATAGTAGGCTATTATCCAGTTGTTGATTAATATATAGTTTTATAAAGGGTTAAGCGCGGGATAGCCGGAAGACGGCGGCGCGGTTATACTGCAACGTAGCGATCCGCCGTGGCTTTGCAGAGCCGACACAGGAGACTTAATTCTTTATAAAGCTATATTTTTATATAGTTAGTAACTATGCGGAAATTCGGATAGGTACTGGACATAGTCCTGTTCCCTTGAAGGTCGAAGCAATAGGTCAAACGACCCAGGCACTAGGGTTATGGCGAACGGGAGTAGTGCCCTTATATTACTAATTATATAAAAGTATAGGAGAGATTATGATAAAGCATAAAGGTGATTTAACCAAAGTAACTAAAGGGGTAGTAGTCCATGGGTGTAATGCTCAAGGGGTTATGGGTTCTGGGGTTGCTAAGGCAGTTAGAGATACGTGGCCTGAAGCGTACGCTGCATATAAGGAAACACATGTACTAAGAGGGTTAAAAGTGGGTGATACAGTATCTGCCCACATAAACGAAAACTTAGTAGTAGTTAATGCTATAACCCAAGAGTACTACGGTACCGATGGTAGGTTATACTTAAGCTACGGAGGTCTGGTAGAGTGTTTTCAAGAGATAAATGCGTCATTCGCAGAGTATAAATCATTGCATTTCCCTTTAATTGGCGCAGGTTTAGCAGGTGGGAAATGGGAAGTTATAAAAGAACTTATAGAAGAGTGCGTAACAGATATGGAACTCAATCTATGGGTGCTATAAAAATTTAGGGGGATTAGTTTAATTGGGAAAACACGAGCCTTGCAAGTTCACGTTATCGGTTCGACTCCGTTATCCTCCACCAAACAACACGGAATGAGTATAAGCTAAACGCTCATTAAACAATAGTAGGTTTTCGTATGTCCCTACACTTATTTAATTCTTGACATTATGCTTAATATTTGATATAATATATATTAAGAAATGGGAGAATAAAGAAATGAAAGAAAGAGTCTAAGAACAAGTATCCCATTATAATAAAAATTAGGTTGTAAAGCAACTCTAGGGAGTTTTTAGGTGGATAAGCAGCAAGAAGCAATATTTGATGAAATAGTAGAGAAGTACCAGGGCACTTGTAACAGCATCTCATACAAAGATTCTGATTTTTTATATGAGAATGGTTTATGGGACGAGATGGATAATATACAGAAATACTGCAACCAATGTAATTGGTGGAATTGTGTTAGTGATATGCGAGAAGGTATTGGTGATGGTGACGTATGTTCAGAGTGCTATGAGGAAAATAAAGAAGAAATTGATGCGGTATAGTGTAACAGGCAAACACACGAGTCTTTGACACTCGTATATATGGGTTCGAGTCCCAATACCGCTGCCACTATAGAGGGTAGTGAGCTTATAAGGACAAGCAGGTGGCTGTTAACCATCAGATAGAAGGTTCGAATCCTTCACTATCCGCCAAACAAAACGGGGTTAAGTTATGTATACACCAGGATTATGGGTAATTATAGAAATTACACCAAAAGGCAAAGAAACCTTCTTCAGGGTATTTGGAACTTGGAGAGGAGGTTATTTAGACGGTGAACATTGGAGACTAAACTCTGGTATAACAGAGGTAGAGGTAGATGGTGATTATTACAACTTCTACGGTAGCTCTGGCAGTTTATACCGATGCGGTAAAAAAGCCAAAGGTATGTCTGGGTGGAGCGCAGGAATTGCGGAAGGTATCGTACAAGATATAAACAGTGTAGAAGGCACTTCTGCAAAAATACTAGACCCAGATGAATTAGATAGTTATTTAGAACAGTGGAGCTGAAGGAAAAGTGGTCGATCCGCCTGCCTGTCACGCAGGAGATAGCGAGTTCAAATCTCGTCAGTTCCGCCAATTAAAGGGAAATATTATGGTAGAATTAGAATTTTTAGTACTTGGCGATCAAACGTCCTATACGTATCAAAAGACCTTCCATACTAAAGTGGACGCTGATGATTGGATAAGAGAAAGGAATCTTAGTCTGGTTACGCCTAGATTTATAGGGTTAGATACCAGAAGAGTGACTTACACAAATATCCAGTTAGACTAGTAATATTATAATTCTTGACACAAAGGTTTATTTTTGATATAATAAAGATATAAAATAAAGGAAACAAATGAAATTCACGATGGGCAAGTCTTACGAGTATAAGAGAGAATGGTTACACAAACACTTATCAACCTGGCATAGTTACTTCGCATGGTTGCCGACTCTTATAAATGTTGAAGAAAACGGAGATACTCAGTATGTATGGCTATCATTCGTAGAGAGAAAAGGTGTATATAAGTATATCCATGTCGAAGCTCGTGATTGCTGGACGTGGGAATATAGAGAGGTGATTGATGGATAAGAAAGAGGCTTTGGAAGTTAAAGAAGAAGTGATAGACGCTTTAGTATTGTTACACAATGCATTAGATGAACTTTCGTACGTATTGCCTTTGCAAGAAGATCCTATAAATATTCCTTTTGAGTATTCAGACATCGAAAGTGCTAGAAACTATTTTTCTTTAAGTTATTTCGATTTCGAAGGTAAAAATTTATTATAGGATTGAAGGGGGTAGTGTTATGAGTATATTAATGAAGGTAAATGGTTATAATTTTGTACCACACGTTATGGAATTTAATGGTGGTGAAATAAATGTTAATATTTTCAAGGGCAATAAACAGCTCCAGAAAATGCCAGGACCTGCGTACGTTGAATTGACAGCAAGAATTAGAGATTCCTCTGATTTGATGGAATTGGTTTTAGTTAAAAATGCATTCGATAGTTGGTTAGTTCACAGAGATATTCAGTATATACTGCATATACCATACTTACCATATGCACGACAAGATAGGGTATGTAATAGAGGCGAGGCACACTCGCTAAAAGTAATAGCTCAGCTGATAAATAATATGAATTTTGATGCTGTTTATTTAACAGACCCACATAGTATAGTAGCAGAGACTCTCATAGATAACTGTGTAGTTAAACCTCAACAAACGATTATGGATAGTGCTGATTGGTTGTGGAACAACCTACACCGAGGGAGGCTTAAATTTGTTATAGTTGCCCCCGACGCTGGGGCAGAAAAGAAAGCACAAGCAGTAGCCCAACACTTTGGGTGCGACATGATACGTGCAACGAAACGTAGAGATGTAGCTACAGGCAAAATTTTGGAAATAGGTTTTATAGACCCAATTCCTGAAAACCGTAGTTTCTTAATAGTTGACGATATTTGTGACGGTGGAGGTACATTTATACCTCTTGCCGGTGAACTTGCTAAGCATAACGCTAAGTCGGTAGAGTTGTATGTCACACATGGCATATTCTCAAAGGGAACACAAATATTGTTAGATTGTTTTGATACTATTCATACAACTGATTCATTCTATGAAGGTGAATCAACTGATAATATTAAGGTGATACACATATGACACATTCAATAGCAACCCTTGCCAAAGACGTATATAAGGAATTTCACGTACACGCGTTAAACCCTAAAGTTACAAATATGTACGCAAATTACACTTCTCGGAGTGGTAGATTGAGCAACATTCCAAACAATGAAACTGTAGCTTTTGTAGGTTTACAGTATTTTATTAAAGACTATTTAATAAATGAGTTTAATGAAACATTTTTCAAATTACCAAAAGAAGTAGCAATTAATCAACATAAAAGAATTATGTCTGCTATGGTTGGTTATGAAGTTAACACAGAATATCTTGAAAGTCTGCATGATCTCGGTTATTTACCATTAAGAATTAAAGCATTGCCAGAAGGCAGTATGGTTCCCTACCAGGTAGCTCCATTTACAATCACTAATACTGTAGAAGGTTTTGGTTGGTTACCTCTTATGATAGAAACAGTAACCAGTGCAGAAAATTGGCCAATCCAAACATCTGCTACTACAGCAAGTGCATACTTCAAAGCATTTAAAAAGGCATTTCTGCAGACTGGTGGCCCTATGGAGTTGTTACCGTTTATGTGCCATGACTTTTCGTTCCGTGGAATGATGGGTAGGCATGCAGCAGCAATGAGTGGCTTTGGTCATTTAGCTTCCGGTTTTGCCGGCACAGATACTATTCCAGCGGTTTTATTTGCAGAGAAGTATTATGGTGCTGATGTTGACACAGAGTTAGTAGGTGCTAGTGTTAATGCTACAGAACACTCAGTTACATGTTCGTGGATTGAAGAAGGCGAAAAAGAATTTATACGTTACATGATGAACGGACCAGCAAAAACAGGTATACTAAGTGTAGTCTCGGATACATGGGATTTTTGGAGATTAGTAACAGAGTACTTACCAGAAATGAAAGATGAGATTATGTCTCGTGATGGTAAAGTAGTTATTAGACCTGACTCTGGTGATCCTGTCAAAATCTTAACTGGTTATACTTATAGTGACAACATAAATGTCGAGGGAAGAGAGGTATACCAAGCAATAAGTGGGAACTACTATCACAAAGAGGATTGGCATACTAATCAATACGATGATTGGTCTCTTCGTAAAGGTGCTACACCGATACCAGAGCACGAAGTTAAAGGTTTAATAGAGTGTCTGTGGGATACCTTTGGTGGCACAACCACTGATGAAGGTTATAAGCTATTAGACGAACATATTGGTGCAATTTATGGTGATGCAATTACTATTGAAAGACAAGAGCAGATTATAGCACGATTAATTGCTAAAGGGTTCGTGCCTTCAGTTGTATTAGGTGTTGGTTCATATTCTTATCAATATGTCACTCGTGATACTCATGGTAGTGCAGTTAAGGCTACTAATATGGTTAAAGATGGCGAAAGCATCGCAATCTTCAAAGACCCTAAAACTGACAGCAAAAAGAAGTCAGCAAAAGGATTACTACGAGTAGAGTTAGAAGATGGTAAGTACGTAATGTACGATGAGCAAACCGCAGAACAGGAGAAACAGGGACTATTGGAAACTGTATTTCTTGATGGTGAGCTTACTAGAACCACTACATTAGCTGAAATTAGGGAAAGAATGACATCGTGTAACTGAGCTAGGTAGTTCAGTATTTAGAATTATGGTGGGAAAACGCAGGGCTATGCATACTAGTTGTCGGCCACAGGCCGGAGAGGTTCGACTCCTCGCCCCACCAGCTAACAAAATCATGCAGTACGTTTGTACCACAAACTAGGCTGTGTCAAAGCGAGGGCTATCCTATGCCATCCAGAAATGGCGGTGTGATAGGTCAGCCTCGCAGCAATACCCCAGCCAGTGGATGGGTTTCTGGCTACGAACTAGATCTTCGAGGGTTCGAATCCTTCCTGGGGTACCAAATTTATAACAGGAAAGAGATGAAAGTACAGCGTATAGAAAAGTCCTGGTACAAAAGAAGAATACCAGAGAAGAAACAAGAGATAATAGATATACAAGTGGTTGACTTTAGAAAAGAGTACAACCACTTGTGTAATTTAATTGTAAAATATAAAGCCGCGCCAACAGCCACATACGTATCAAGGGTCATATACGACCGTGGATGGATTGTGGATGGAGGGCACGTTTCTGTGAGGATAAGGGATGAATAAGATAGTAGAAAGGTATATAGAAATGCTCTTCTGCAGAGGGTGTACTCCGATACAGGGTCACGATTCTACGTGCGAAAATCATTTATTATGGATGCTATGCGAAATAAGAGATGGTAATCTTAGTTCAATAACTAAATGCCACAGGTGGTTAGGTTATATACAAGGGGTTTTGGTTTGTAATGGTATCTTATTTGTCGAGAATGAAAGAGATTTGACTAGAGAAATACTTAATGGAGAATAAACAATGAATGAGCGCGAAATGTTCGAAAGATCTTTTATGAGACCTGCCAACTATTTTTTATTGCCAGAAAAAGAACAATGGGGCATAGATGAAAAATTAGGTATACTAGATTGGAAAGGTGATTCACTAACAGAGTTAGACTTAGGAAGGATGAGGAAATACTACAATGTCTACTGAATGTTATTATGGAGGCTGTAAATATCACGAATCTAATGATAGCACAGAGGATAACGGACCTTTTTGCCACGAACCTAAATGCAAGGCTACTCCTAACCAGCTAGCAGAGCATGAAAGAGCTAGACACATATACCTAAACAATGTAAACTGGGTTGACATACCCAATCAAAAATAATTCTTGACAAATTAGTAAAATTTCTGTATAATTATATATAAGAAATGAGAAAAACAATAAAGGATAAAGGATGAAAAGTTTTGCGGTGATTGTAACAGCTGTGTCGGTAGCTGTAGGTGTTAGTTTTATATTTAGTTACCCACTGATGCTACTGTGGAATGGTTGTTTAGTTCCCGCTATTCCAGGCATATTAAAAGTTACTTGGATGCAAATGTGGGGCTTATCAGTATTAATTAGTTTTCTATTTTCAGGTACAGTGAGTAGCAAATGAAATTTTTAATAAGATGGGATGTAGGTAGCGGCTCTGGCAGTATAGAAGTTGATGCTGAAACACAAGAAGAAGCGGACTGCTTAGCGTATAAGTTTTGGGTTGATGCTGTAATTGTCAGCCAAAATTGGTCGGCACATCCAATAGAAGAATAACGGGATTTTAGCTGAATTGGCTTAGCACGGGGCTTTTAACCTCGGGAAGTAGGTTCGAACCCTACAAGTCCCACCAAATTAAAATGTTCCGTCAACGTGAGATGCGGGGCTTCAGAGGTAACGTTACTGAAGTAGGAGTGCGGTGAGATACCGACGCGGGACTCCAAATATAAAGCCTTGTATAATAATATACCTTTATACAAGCAAATGGATACCCTTAGTTACAATAGAGCGTTAGCGATAACGATAAGAGAGAATCCAGAACGTATGGGTCTGGAGATACGGCTTCAATACCCGTAGGGAATATCCGAATCTTTGACAGTAGATGTGTATGCTGGAAAGCGCATAAAATCTGTCACTTATTATTGCGGGGTAGTTCATTTGGAAGAATGCTGGGCTCATAACCCAGAGGTAGGGGGTTCGAGTCCCTCCCCCGCTACCAAAATTAACTCTCAGTAGCGCAGTCTGGTAGCGTGCTCGGTTTGGAACCGAGGGGTCGTAGGTTCAAATCCTACCTGGGAGACCAAATTAAAGCCAGTAATCCTAGAGTAAGGCTGGTTATATAAACTCTCTAGGTATAAATTTTAAATGAGTATTTATAATTGAGTAGGGGGCATTGCTAGAGTAGGCGGTCTAACGCTCTCCCTTTACGGTTGGTACGAGTAGTCGGCTTAACTGAAGGCGAAATAAGGGTTCGAATCCCTTTATACCCATTTTGACAGCTTGGAAAGACAAGCACTTATATAAAAGTAGTGGTTAGACGATTGAGGTTTTGAAGTCCTCGATATATTAGCCAGAGAGCCAGAGGATATCCGGAAGTAGTCTGGTTGCGGTGTGAATAGTACAAGTGGGTGGTAATTTACCTAACGAAACCTATTCGCTGCTTTACAAGCAGGATGATTGTACCTGGGTACAGAAAATTTCCACTACTTTTATATGAGTCTCCGGTAGCACAACGGTAGTGCGATCGACCGATAATCGTTGTATGAAAGTTCGAATCTTTCTCGGAGAACCAATTTTATATCCAGTAGCATATTGCTAGGTTATTGTAGGCTCGAACCTACCTGGATTTTTTGCGTGCATAGTATTAATGGTAGTATGACGGTCTTCCAAACCGATGGTCGGGGTTCGAATCCCCGTGCCCGCACCAATTTTTTAAGTTTATACCCCGTTAGCAAAACTGGATATGCAACAGATTTCTACTTTGTCAGATGCAGGTTCGAGTCCTGTGCGGGGTGCCAGTATTTTGAAGTGAAAAACTTCTTGACAAATACTCTAATATTTGATATAATATATATATTAAATAAATGGAGAATTGCATGAAGAAATTATATGAGATAGATCCTGAAGATATAACACAGGTTATAGTACCAGGTGGCGCAGTAAAACGAATTATAGTATGTGCCGCTAATAGATATAATGATATAGTTATTTGTGGTGCTAGACATTATGATGAAGTAATGAATAAGGTCTTAGATAAGTTAAACTTAGACGTAGTAGGAGAGGACAACCCAAAAGGGTATCCAAGGTTTCCAGAGCAAGGTTTTATAGATCAGTACCAAAACTTTGTTACTAGAGAGGACGCAGCTATTATAGTTGTAAAAAACAAACAAAAAATGAGAAGCCCTTTAGAGAGTAAAGAGTTATTCTCAGAAAACTTATATTAAAACATTTTGCTCAGGTGGTTAATGCAAATTGGCACAGCTACTAGGCTTAGACCCTAGACCCTTGTGGGTTCGACTCCCACCCTGAGTACCAAATTTTTAGAAAATTAATGCCGCACTAGCCCAACCTTTGGCAGAGGCATGAGCTTTAAGCGTTCAGAGTTCCCAGTTCGAATCTGGGGTGCGGTACCAAATAAAGGAGAAAGATATGTGGATACAAAACGTGTCTTTCGATGATATAAAGAAAGGCAACCACAGGGTATCAGACAGTATGATGCTGATCCAAATTGTGGATATAGATCGCAACTACCCTAGAGCGTTGATGGATTTCGACATTACTGTAGGATACAAGTTTTTAGATCTAGAAGAAAAGGATGTATTCACCTGCGACTGGGATCCAAAAATTTCAGTAGACCAGGCAAAAGGAATACTATTCAACTTACTTCTAGCAAAAGAAAGAAAGATGGATGTAGTTGTTCATTGCCACATGGGTGTATGTAGGTCTGGAGCAGTAGCCGAGGTTGGCGTAATGCTAGGCTTTGAAGATGCTGAGAACTGGAGACAGCCTAACCTACTTGTTAAGAAAAGATTAATGGATATACTAGGATGGGGTTACTAATGGAAAGCGAAATAAAAGATTATATAGAATACCTGAAAAAACGTGCTGCTGACTTAGACTCAGCAGGTGAAAACTCTATTACTTATAATGTTATAATTAAAGAACTAGAGTATATATTAAACTGCCCTTGAAGCATTTAGGGATGATGTCCGCTCTTGTAAAGCGGGGAATGCAGTTCAATTCTGCACTGGGGCTCCAAATTTAGAGATAAAAAATGAAAGTACATATAGGCGAATATAAAGATGACAACTCTGATAGAGAAGTAGAGGTGAGGATCGACGAGTACGACGTATGGTCTTTAGATCACACTTTAGCTTTAATTATACTGCCTGGGCTGAAAATGCTTAGAGAACAATCACACAGTGTTCCTTTAGTATCGTCTAAAGACGTACCCAAAGAGCTGAGAAGGTCTAAGGAAGATAAGAAAAAATGTGAGACAGATGGAACAATCGACAAGAATTATAATAAGAGATGGGATTTTGTTTTAGGCGAAATGATTTTTGCTTTCGAGCAAATCGTAGATACAGATAGTGATAGTGTGTTCCATACCGGAGTAGTAGATATATACCTGCAAGCTCTTGATAGAAACCGTGATAAAATTGGGGTGCCGTATAAGTGCAGCGAAGCAGAGGCTCCTAAAGGTGCTGAACTCTTTGAAATGATAAAAGGCCCTCTTGATACACATAAATTCCACGTTGAGGAGTATGAGGCGCATCATAAAAGAATTAAAAGAGGCACAAAGTTGTTCGGTAAATACTATCAAACGTTATGGAGTTAAATGCCCCTATAGTTTATGTGGATAAAACAACTGCTTGGTACGCAGTGAGAATTTGGTTCGAGTCCAAATGGCGGCTCCAATAGTAAGGAATAGTATGGAATACAATAAAAACCCAGACGGCTCGTATATGGATAAGCATCAGATAGTAGACGATATACTAAACAAAAACAGAATTGAAGATCTTTCAATTCTTGCTGAAATGAGGGTAATAGATCTTATTACCCTGCATCACTCACTAGGACGTTGGATTAGAAATAGTTATGGGCTATGGGCTGAAGATAATGATAATATGAAGAATGATGAGTGTCTTAGTGAGCTACATGCAGATCAGTACTCTCAGAAAACAATACAACTTTTATGGAATAGACTACAGTAACGTGGCTGAAGTGGAAATAGTACCTGGCTCATATCTAGGAATATAGGAGTTCGAACCTCCTCGTTACTACCAAATATTTATAAAATAGAACTAGAAAACTAAAAGTGACTAGTCGTAGAAAGAGAGAAAATACAGTATTCCTGTGGGCATACTTGCTTCTCAGAACATTAAAACAATGCTAGTAAATCTAGTTCTATTTTATAAGTATTTAGTGCGGTAAGTCAAACGGCCAGACTGCGGCTTGCAAACCCGTATTTACTCGGTTCGACTCCGAGACTGCACTCCAAACATCGATAGTCACTAGCTCCAATGGTAGAGCGGGAGATTCCAAACCTTCAGGTTTTCGGTTCGAGTCCGAAGTGGCTAGCCAAATTAAGGTAGTTTATGTGTTATAGTAGTGAGTTTAGTTGGTTACCAAATAGTATATTAAAAGGTGTGGAACTTCCTGCTATTGTATATGAAGAGTTGAATAACCAAAATTATGGTGGGTATTATACACACGGATCAAAAGAAATAGTAGTAGTGACTGGAGAGGAGGAATTAATACCTTCAGCAATAGCACATGAATTTTGCCATTATTTACAGTACAATAGTGGATGCATAATGCACGGCTCTGATTTTAGTGCTGAAGATACTACATATGAAAAAGCTATACATAACTACTTTAGTTATGATTCTATAGAGTTTAGTGCTTTATTGTTTGAGTATAAACACGCAAAAAATTATATAAACGAATGGTGGTTAAGAAAGTTAGTACTGGATCTGTAGCTCAATCGGTAGAGCGGTCGCTTGAAGAGCCTCGCGTAGTTGGTTCAATTCCAACCAGATCCACCAAATTAAAGGGGAAGCAGATGGAACCGAAGGAAGCTTTAGCTTCTGTATTATTAGATACATATAAAAAGCAAGTAGAAGATATAAAAAAAGATCTAATGTTTTTCATAGATCAATCGTTTGTAATAGAACATAAACAAAACCATGAAGAAATGAGACGGTTATCTGAAAAATATATAAATTAAAGCCCCTTAGCTGAGGAGATTAGCATCGCCCTTACAAGACGAAGACGTTGGTTCGATTCCAACAGGGGCTACCAATAAATTAAAGCTCAAAGATATAGAGCAGGTTTACCAGAGCCTAATATAATGCTGGTACTTAGGAGAGTTACAAATGTCACTAGTATACTTTATCTCTGATTTACACTTAGGCCATAAGAATGTACTTAAGTTTGAGCCAGGGTCAAGAGTCGGAACCAATGTAGACGAACACGACAGATGGTTGGTAGACCAATGGAACTCAGTTGTAAAGCCTAGGGATACCGTCTGGGTATTAGGTGATGTTTGTATGGATGAAGAAAAGGTTCATTACCTAGATGAAATGAGAGGACAAAAACATTTAATTATAGGTAATCATGATAATTTGGATCTTAGTGTGTACCAGAAGTACTTCTACAAGATTCACGCAATGATGAAATACAAAGGGTTTTGGGTAACACACTGCCCTATGCATCCATCAGAGTTATGGGGTAGGAAAAATATTCACGGACACATACATAGTGCAGTAATAGAGGATGAGAACTATATAAACGTATGTGTAGAAAGATCGTACGGTAAACCACAGTTGTTTACTGATTTAATTGAAAAGTTTGGGAGAAAGTACGTTAAGTACCCGCACGAGTAAGGATAAGTATTATGAAAATGCCACAGATAGACTTGCAGGAAGTAAGAGAGTATATAAAAGGTTGCTCTCCTGAAACTGCAATATATGTTGGGTCAGACTCTAAGTGCTTTAGTCGAAATAAGGAAAGGATGGTAGCATATATTACTGTTGTTGTAATACACATTGACGGCAATAAGGGTGCTAAAGTATTTAAAGGTTTAGACACAGAAAAACATTTTGGATCTTTAAGGCAACGTTTAATGACTGAAGTAGGTTACGCAGCTACTGCCGCATATGAGATTGCTGAAGCAGTAGGTAGTAGACCTTTCGAGGTTCACCTAGACTTAAACCCGAACCCTTATTACAAATCTAGCCAAGTAGTTAAAGAGGCTATGGGGTACATACTAGGTACTGTAGGGTTTAAGCCGCACGTTAAACCCGAATCAATTATGGCTAGTAATTGTGCAGATAGATGGGCGAAGCTGTGCGCAGTATAATAGTAGCAGGCAGTAGAGGTTTTAAAGATTACCCTTTTCTGAGAAATATATTACACGCTGTAATAGACGAAGGTGAAAAGGGGGATGAAGTTGAGATAGTCTCAGGCGGGGCCAAAGGAGCAGATTCTCTTGGAGAGGTTTATGCCAAAGAGTTTGGTTACAGTACCACAAAATTTCCAGCTAATTGGAAAAAGTATGGGAGAGCGGCAGGGTATATACGCAATGAAGAAATGGCTGAGTATGCTGCAGAACTTGTTGTGTTTTGGGACGGTCGCTCAAGTGGTACTAAACATATGGTACAGCACGCAAGTAAAAAAGGGTTGAAGGTAAAGTTATTTTTCCATGAAGCCTGTACAGAATAGTAGTATGAAACGAGTAATACATACATAAGACGCGGGTTCGATTCCCGCCCACTCCACCAATAAGTATTTTATAATAGACTACTTATTAATGGGGTGGACCTGGTATTCGATTATGATGGAAAGGCAAGTGGACTACTGAGAGTGATTTCTCTAACAATCAAAAACTATAAATGCAAACGATGAAATATTTGCTTTAGAGATGGCTGCATAGTCATATCTCTTTGGGATTGGTCTCACCTCGAAACAGAACGAGACCTATTAATATAATAAGAGAGGAATAAAATTGATAAAATTAGGAAAAGTATTTGCATTTCTTATGGCTTGTGCTGCGGCATCTTTAGCTGTTTTTGCGCCCTGGTACTATTTATTAGGTATCCTAACATCTTACGTACCCTCGTACATCTTTCTATTTAAAAAGGCTATAACCAAAGTAGAAGAAAGGAACGAAGAAACACCTATGACATTAAAAAGACGTAAAGATGAGTCTTTTGCTATGTACCTCACTAGACAAGTAGTTTTGAGGCTTACATGGTTTATAACCTGTACTCTTTTGTGGTGGGTATTTTTATTTGTATCTTTATCACAAAAATCAACAGAAGACTTTATAGACGGGTTTGCTGAGGAGTTATGATGAAAGACGTAATGGTAGATTTAGAGACTTTAGACACGGAGGCTGATGCTGTGATATTATCTATAGGTGCCTGCTATTTTGACCCTATAAAAGGCCATATAGGTGAAGTATTTGATAGAGTAGTAGACGTAGACACTTGTCTAAAGAAGAATATGAAAATTAGTGCCAGTGCCCTAAATTTCTGGTTAAAAAACCCAAAAGCTGCTGAGGCTGTATTTGGGGACGAAGTATCTAAAGTTTCATTAACTAAAGCTTTAGCCTCTTTTTTCGCCTTCCTGAAGTATGAGTCAGGAGATCGACTAGGTAAGGTAAGGTTATGGGCGAATGATCCCAGCTTCGATAAAAGTATGATAACATATAGTGCTAGAGCCTGTGGGGTGCAGTACCCTTTGGATTTTTGGAATACAAGGTGTGTTAGAACAGTACTGGGGTTTCTCCCTCCCGTCCTGTTTAAAAGGTGGAAAGAAGACAACCCTAGGCAGGGATACCACCAAGCTTCTTATGATGCTATATATCAAGCACAGTATGTTAGTTACGTACTGAGAGAACTTGGTTGCGAGGAGTTATTCTAATGGGGTATGTATTGATGAGCTGCTCAAAGTGTTTCTATGTGTGTAAGATATGTTCGATCCCTGGAGCGGTAAAATACTGTACTCGTTGCGGGCAAGTTCTAGAGAGGGAGGATAAAAGATATGTTCGAAATAACTAGAGATTTAAAGTATGAAGATTGGTTGGGTAGGATAGACGCAGTACTAGACCACTCGCATTGCCTTTCTACAGACACGTTCTCAGATAAGTATGACTTTGAGACTGCATACAATGATGGCCTGAGGCCGCGTGAAGTAGTTTATAAGTTAGAAAATAAATTCTTAGATAATTAAAAATAATTCTTGACAATTTGCTTTATCTTTGATATAATATACACTAAGAAATGGGAGAAAAATATGATTAAATTCACATACACAAAAGATAATGGCGACGTCTCAGACAGAGAATTAGTTGTTCTTAGGGCTCCTTCGAAGTCTTACTTCGGTATAGACGTAGGTGACGTAGAAGCAGAGACTGTGAAACGTTTGGAGATTATTCTGGCAGAGCAGAAAGCGGATCTAGATACATTTTTGGCAGATGAAGAGCTTACTAGTAATTATAGGTCGTTTTTGGAAAAGGGAGTGTCTTTCCAGCAATCCTAAAGGCTACGGTCCCGTAGCTTAAGTGGTAGAAGCGTCCGCCTCATAAGCGGGTGAAAAAGGTTCGAGTCCTTTCGGGATCACCAAGTATTTTTTGTCAGGGATTTGAAAAAATAATTCTTGACAAATTGGTAAAAAGTTTGATATAATATACATTCAGAAATTGGGAAAGCAAATAAATTTAACAAGATGAAAAATAATTCTTGACAAATTGGTTAAATTTCTGTATAATATATAATACAAAATGAGATTTTAAATAAACAATCTGAGGTTATAATAAATTTTCCCCAAAGTTTATCAGATGATGATGTTAGATTGTTTATTTAAAATTTTATGTAGAGAGGAGTTGAATTACATACCTAGGCAGTTTTTCAACAAGTTAGTGAGAACCTGACCCTCTACACCATACATTTGGGAGAGGTAAAAACAATGAAATTATATGCCTTATCCTATTACTTTGATTATGAAGGGTCAAATGTTATCGGAATTTACGATAGCAGAGACAAAGCAGAAGAAAACGGAGTGTTATATATGAAAGATGACATGGGTAGTTCGGATGGCTTTTGTATATCAGAAATCGAATTAAATGAAAAATACATTCTAATATGCTAAGTTATAGTCACTGCTTGCAAACTTCATTTCATTACATAAAGGAATAGGCCGCTTGTGGTCTTTAGATAAAGCATCGTAAGATGTGGAAAGGGTACTACCTCAAACACCCGCTTCGGAAACGGAGTAGAACAAGCAAGCCGAGGAGACTAATAGGTTTCAGTAACGCTGGAACTACGATAGAAGTAAAGGTAAGAAAGGGGCAGGTATCGGCAAGTGCTTAAACTGTTTTGATTCCGCAAGAATCTAATTACACGCAAAACTTTATCAAAATTTATCTCCAAATGGTAGCTACAAAGTGAGAACCTTAGCAGGTAAATGCAGTGTAGCAGTTTGATAGTAAGCGGACACAAACCGCAGACTTGAAAGACGGTCGTTAAAAGAGTAATCTTAGCAGATGAAAAGACATAAAAAGTGTTTTATTTTGTACCTCAAAAAGGTATGAAGAAACGGAAGGGGCACTTTTTGGAGGAATATAATCAATGTAGCTCAAATGGTAGAGCAATTTCTATGAGAAGAGATGTGTTCTGGTTCAATCCCAGACGTTGCTTCCCAAAGTGGAAGTGTAAAGCAAAAGTACCCCTTCGGTATTTAGATAAAAATGGCTTAATACCTTACCAGAAGTGGAATAAGGTGTCTGAAAAGTTCGCAAGACCAATCAGATTTAATGGAAAGTCGCACGGTGAAGGTAGCCCTTCCTTGCAATTGAAAGATTGACGGTAGACGGAACATTGAGTAATCTAAGTATGTCAAGACTTGTCGCTGGGTCTTTAAATAAAAGCAGCCATGTTACACTACTCTCAGGAGAGAGTGGAAAAGTTTTTAACAATAGGTTCGCAGCTTATTTGGTACGGAAACAAAAGGTATAACAGAGAGGGATGTATTCTCAACCCAATCAGTTTGTGATCTTGCCGTGGTAAGATCATACACAAAAGCCCTTTAGTGTGCAAATGCTAAAGGGCTTTTGTGTATGTAAACATACAAGAGGGTAGAGTGCTCTCACTACACAATTATACCTGCACGCTCTAAATGTAGGTTACTAGAAGGAATGATGAATGAGTTGGAATAGTGCAAGAATGGATATAATTGGGCAGAACGGAAATACTGGGGAGCATTACGGGAAAGACGACTCTTTCCTACAGACTAGTAATCCTCAATACTCGGAGTTCATAGCCTTATCAAGATACGCTAGATGGGATGAAGATAAAGGGCGTAGAGAGACCTGGGGCGAAGTATGCAGCAGGGTAACAAAGTTTTGGACAGATAGACACCCAGAGTTTGCTGATGAAATATCAGAGTGTTTCACCGCTCAGGCGCAGTTGCTTGTCATGGGTAGTATGCGGGCCAACATGACAGCAGGACCTGCTCTAGAGAGAGATAATGTAGCAGGGTATAATTGTGCATACAATACTATTAGCGGTAATGGTAAAGAGATAAAACTAACACACGATGAATTGGACGCACCTGTCGTAATCCACTTAAAGAGCCCTATCGACTTCGATGAGGGTATGTATATATTAATGTGCGGTACAGGCCTAGGGTTTAGTGTTGAGCGTCAATATATAACAAACCTACCTAAAGTATGTAAGCCCTTAAACAGGCGAGAATACGAGAACACCAAAGAAAACTACCCTGGAGTATCTCCAAAAGACTTGTCAATATTTGATTTCAAAAATAATATAATTATAGTTGCCGATACTAAGTATGGATGGGCAAGTTCTTTACGTATTTTGATTTTTGAGTTATACAATGGCAACTTTGACGTACAATGGGATACTACAGCTGTGAGAGAGGCCGGCGCCAAGCTAAAGACATTCGGAGGACGCTCCAGCGGTCCGGAACCTTTAGTAGATCTGTTTGAATTTGTTAAAGCAATGTTTAAAAAGGCGGAAGGACGAAAATTAACTAGTATCGAATGTCATGACTTGTGTTGTAAGATAGCTAATATAGTAGTAGTTGGAGGTGTTCGAAGAAGTGCCTTGATTGGTTTATCAAACCCTACAGATGATAGGATAAGGGTCGCCAAACAAGGGAACTGGAGTATAGACAACCCGCAACGTGCTTTGGCCAATAATTCTGCCGCTTACACAGAAAAACCAGACTTTGCGTTTTTCTTGAAAGAGTGGATATCTTTATACGAATCCAAGTCGGGAGAAAGAGGAATGTTCTCTAGAGTAGCTTCCCAGAAGAAGGCCGCAGAGAATGGAAGAAGGGACGCGTCGTATGAGTTCGGGACTAATCCCTGCTGTGAGATTATCCTGCGCCCGAAGGGCTTTTGTAACTTAACTGAAGTAGTTATACGGGAGCATGATACGCTAGAAGATTTAAAAAATAAAGTCCGCTTAGCAACTATCATAGGGACTTTTCAATCCACTTTAGTAGATTTTAAATATTTATGTCAGGAATGGGTAGATAATGCCAAAGAAGAGAGACTTCTGGGGGTAAGCTTCACCGGTATAATGGATCACTCTGTAATGAGCGGCTCAGAAGGCAAAGGTATACTAGAAGAGTGGTTGAACACTTTGAGAATACATGCTATACAGACCAACAAAACTTGGGCTCATAAGTTAGGTATCCCACAGTCGGCTGCGGTAACATGCGTCAAACCTAGTGGTACAGTGAGCCAACTTGTAGATTCAGCATCTGGAATACACTTCCGGTTTGCTAAGCACTACATCAGGCGCGTACGGGGCGATATTAAAGATCCACTCACAGAATTTATGATGGACAATATACCGTGGGAAATGGATAATATGGTACCTGGTATGGTAGTATTCGAGTTTCCGCAAAAAGCACCTAAACACTCTATAACAGTAGGGGACAGAGACGCTTTATATCAGCTAGAAATATGGAAGGTATATTATGATAACTGGTGCGAACATAAACCTAGTATAACCGTATATTATAAGGATAACGAAGAGTTTATGCGAGTTGGTGCTTGGTTGTACGAAAACTTTGATGAGTGTTCAGGGGTAAGCTTCCTACCAGTAGCAGAACATATATACTCTCAAGCTCCTTACGAGGAAATATCAGAAGTAGTATATAATGCAATGAAAAGTATGGAACCTGAGTTTAACTGGGCATCTCTAACGGATTATGAAGAGATAGATAATACCAAAGGTGTAGGCGAGTTGGCATGTACAGGCTCGGTCTGCGAAATAGTGGATATATGAACAAAAACGATGAGTGGTTCACACCTAAATGGGTAATAGATAAGGTATATAAGGTACTAGGGTCTATAGACTTGGACCCTGCATCTAATGTTGAGGCTAATAAAATAGTAGGTGCATCAAATATATACACCATAGAAGATAATGGTTTAGAAAAGGAATGGAGGGGTAGGGTGTATATGAATCCACCCTACAGCGCTAAGCTGTTAAAGCAATTCCTAAATAAAGCAGTAGAAGAGTATACTTGTGGTAATATCTCGGAATGTCTTATACTTACTAATTCTGGTACAGATACTTTATGGAATAAGATACTCAGGGAGTATATACAAGCGTATACGCAAGGTAGAATCTCTTTTATATGTGGAGAAACCTTAAAGGAAAAAGGCAAAGGATCTAGGGGTCAGTGTATGACTTATATAGGGAAGAATGCGAACAAGTTTATACAAGAGTTTTCTTCTGACGAAACCTTTTGGATACCTAATTTGGGTTTAATTTAAAATAAAACTTGACTTTGTCCTTATTTGTTGGTATAATATATATAAATAAATAAAGGAAAAATAATGAAATATAAAAATTATGCTGAAGTGTTAGACGGGGCTGCATGGAGTCAGTTTATGGAGGCTATGAAGCAAGACTTTGTAGTTAAAGGGGCATTAATGCCTGACGCACACAAAGGGTACTCTTTGCCAATTGGTGCAGTAGTAGCATGTGATAATTTCGTTGTACCTGCGTATGTAGGGTACGATATAGGTTGTGGTATGTCTGCGATAAAAATAACAGGAGTTACTGCGGAGGATATTATAAATAATAAAGATGGTATCTTTGATGCAATATACAAAGGCGTACCTGTGGGTTTTGCTAAAAATGCTGCGTCTGTAAAGCTACCTGAAGTACTTAAAACAATGCAACACTCTAAAGAGGTCACAAAGTTAATCCCACTAGCAAAACAGCAACTGGGTACATTAGGTGGTGGTAATCATTTTATTGAAATAGGTAAAGGTGCTGAAGATGCTGTGTGGGTTGTAATCCATTCAGGGTCTCGCGGTGTTGGACATAAAATTGCTACACATTATATGAAGTTGGCCGGAGCAAACCGACCTAAACTAGAGCTTGAGTTCGATGCTTCACATAAAGATTTAAAAAAGTATAACCCAACAGACTATGAAGCAATCAAAGAAAAGTGGGTAAAAAAGAAGTTGTCTAAAGCAACAGCAAAAGAAGGGCACTTTGGATTTGTAGCTGATTCAGATATAGGTAAGACGTATATATGCGATGCTTTATACGCACAAACATTCGCACTAGAGAATCGTTCATTAATGATTAACCGTGTGATTAAGGCTATGGAAGGTGTTCTTGATAAAACACTGTTTCGTGATGCAGATAGTTTTATTAATCGAAACCACAACCATGTTGTAAAGCGCGAGGTTGAGGGAAAGATTTGTTATATACACCGTAAAGGTGCTACCCATGCAGAAGAAGGTATGATGGGGGTTATACCAGGAAATATGTTAGATGGTTCTTTTGTTGTAAAAGGTAAAGGAAACCCGGACTCTTTATACTCTTCATCACACGGGGCAGGGCGTGTGCTTGGCCGCAAAGCGGCAAAGGAGCAGTTGAGTGTAGATGACTTCACTAAACAGATGATAGGTATTAAAGCTAGGGTTGATTTCAATACGCTAGATGAGTCCCCTTCTGCATATAAGAACATATTTGAGGTGATGAACGCCCAGACTGAACTGGTAGACGTTGTAGATCATATAACACCATTAATCAATATAAAAGGATAATAATGGATACATATTTAGAAATATCAGGAAGAAGAACAGGTAAGACTAGTAGATTGCTAAAAGCTTTTCATGCTCACAAAGGAGAAAAGTACATAGTAGCTCACAATTTAGCAGGCGTTAGTATGTTTGGTGTTGAGAGACGCCACATAATTACACCAAAGATGTTAAGAGAGGTAGTACTTAAAAGGGAGATACTTAAAGGTGTAAAGTTGTTTTGGGATAACTTTGACTTTCAAAGAGAAGAAAACTCAGATCTTGTAAAGAGAGGAGACTATTTCGTAACAACCCCTAGATATACTAGAACAGATAAGATGTTTAAGGCTTGGGTGTTGGGCATTCGTGAGGACATAATGATTAAACTTCTATTTATGACAGGAAATAGGTATGATAAATATGTTTGGGACACTCACCCAGGAATGGATCCACAACACGAAAAAGAATTCCACGTGAAATGTCACTACTAAAAGAAAAATATTTCTTGACTGTGTGCTTAACTTTTGTTATAATATATTTAAGAATTAAAATTTAAACAAAATTGGAAGGTTCCGCTGGGTTGGCTAGCAGCTGGTGTTGAATACCAGAGGGGCTCGCAAGGGTGAGGGTTCGACTCCTTAACCTTCCGCCAAATTATGCCGGATGATACTCGTGTTTATCCACGTGCCGGCTCCAAACAGTGCTATAAGGGGTGGCCTTAGCTTAAGTGGCAAAGCCCCAGGTTGTGACCTTGAAGTTACGGATTCGATCTCCGTAGGTCACCCCTTATAGCATTAACTTATGGTAGATTGACAGAGGGGAAATGTGCTAGGTTGCTAACCTAAGGCGCTCGCAAGGGTACAAGAGTTCGAATCTCTTATCTACCGCCAAACCCAAACCCAAATACAAAATAAGGGAATATATGTGCGATATTGATCAATACTCGGAGTTCGTAGACAACATGTTAAGCTCTACCTCAAAGAACTTAAATGAGCTTGTTGGAAGGCTAGAGACTTTGCATTCTGTGGAAAATTGTAATATCCCCGGCATGATAACAGGGGCTACGGGACTAGTATGTGAGTCCGCTGAATTAAAAGATATTGTTAAAAAGGTACTATTTCAAGGAAAAGATCTTTCCCCTGAAGTACTACAACATATGAAGAAGGAGTTAGGTGATGTGATTTTCTACTTTGTAGTAATGTGCAAAGCAATCGGAACAACACCTGGAAAGGTAATTGAGTTAAACAGAGAAAAACTAAATACTAGGTTTGCAAGTGGTAAGTTCTCTGTTGCGGAAAGTGAAATGCGGAAAAAAGGTGATGTCTAAGAAGCATTGGATGATCTATTTCGAAGACACGGATAGACAAGAATTAATATTCACAGAGGAAGAGCCTGCTAGGGAGTATTATGGCAAAGTATTAGATAGTTGGAGTTGTCACTTATTCGAGCAGGTAATGGAGGGCAGAGATGAAATTCCCAAAAATAGGAAAACTTAAAAAGGGCGGGTATTATGTAATGCCCATACTTGGTAACTGTACCTTGCATTTTCCTGTGCCTGACGATCAGGGACAGGCTAAGGCATTAATTGCGGAAGTAGATGCTTATACTTTAAAGCAGCAGGAAATAGGGGACGCAAAAGGTTCGCATATGTATAATATAGAAGAACCCGAATAGTAGTACTAGTAAACAAAAAATAAATCTTGACACTGTGTCAAGATTTTGATATAATATATATTCTGAAATTGTAAATAAACTAAAAAAGGAAAAACATATGTCTGAATGGACGGATGAGTTAAAAAGTGATGTAGTTGCTGCGTATAAAGAGGCTAAACCTACCCCAGAAAATACCATGGATATTGTTGTAAAGTTAGCTGAAGACTTTGAAAAGACACCTAATGGTGTTAGAATGGTACTGACAAAGGAAGGGGCTTATATTAAGAAAGTAGCTGCTAAGGCAGCGGCTTCCGGAGGGAAAACAGGCGGAACTAGAGTTAATAAAGCAGAAGCAATTGCTGCCTTAGCAGCTACCATTTCTGCGGAAGGTAAAGATGCTGACGACGAAATCCTTAGTCGTTTGACAGGTAAGGCTGCTAATTATTTTAACGAAGTTATTAAAAGTATATTGAGTGATGCTGCAACGGAATAACTAGGGGGCAGAAATGGCTAGAAGGATCAATATAAAAGTTAAGAAAGGTGAAATGCTTGACGATACTAATGTCAAAAAAGTTAAAGCATTACTAGAGCAGGATAAGCCAATTACAAAAAAGGCTGCTTGCCAGATGCTAAATATAGCATATAATGTTAAAAGACTAGCAAGTATTATAACCGCTTACGAGGAAAAGATAGAAACCAGAAAAAGACTTTTCGCTAGTAATAGAGGGAAAGCATGGGGAGACATAGACACTAGACAGTTAGTGATGTCCTATCTTAAAGGCTCTAGTATATCTGATCTTTCAGCATCATTATTTCGCTCTGTAGGGGCAATTAAGAAAAAGTTAGTTATTTGTGGAGTTCCTCTAAGGAAAGCAGAGGCAGGCTATTTTAACCCAGAATTACTACCTGATGATTGTGCGAAAGAGTACTATGACGAAGGTGAGCTTGTCTGGTCTTCGAGATATTGTTGTGTGGTGGAAGTCGGGAAGCTCTTTCAAACACATGAACATCACGGGAATGTATACGGAATATGGGTTTATGGCAAACATAACCAGTCGGGGTATCAGCCTTGGTATGAGTTAGGGGAACTCCCAATTTTAAAGCAAATTGGCTTGAAGGCTGATGATTTCAAATTGGATTTATATGATTTTTAAAAGGAATAGAAATGGCAAAGAAGGGTAAGAAGCATCAAAGTGTTTCACAAAAGCAACAGTTCCTATCCTATAAGGCAGAGAATAGGCAAGAAAGAAATAAAATATGTGCTATAGAGAGGCATGTTAAAGAACATCCAGAAGACTGTCTTGCTGTAGACAATCTAAAGAGAATTAAGTCAGTAGGCCAAACATGGAAGCGTAGGGTAAACAGAAATTCTACTTTTGTACCTAAAAGGACAAGGGATCAAGCAAAAATACATAGAGCTAATACTACAGGAGCAGTAACTTTAAATGCTGAGGGTAAGAAAGTACCTAAACCTTATCCGCTTAATAAGCGAAACAAAAAGTCCACTGCACTAGAGGTGGCTTTCAATATATCAGGGGTTAAAAAGTTATGAAAAACTTCCTAGAGGCTTGTGACAGGGCATACTATACAGGTAAGCCTATCATATCAGACTCTCAATATGATGCGCTGCGCGAAACATATAATAAAGAAGGTGTGGGAACAGTTGCTGGAGATAGTGCTGTGCCACACCTTTTTCGTATGTACAGCTTACAAAAGTTTTATAAAGGAGAAGGTTCTTCACCTGACACAACACATAGTACCGTAGAAACATATAAACTAGACGGGGCGGCAATTAGTTTGCTATATGTAGATAGGTGCCTGGTGCAGGCGTGTACTAGAGGAGATGGTATAGCTGGTCAAGATATAACAGATAAAATATTGGTTCTGAAGTGTGTACCTAATAACATACTTATAAAAGGCGTAGTGCAAGTAATAGGTGAAGTAGTTGCCAGCAAGGATATCACAAATTCAAGAAACTATGCTAGTGGGGCTTTAAATTTAAAGACAGTAGATGAATTCCTGGGTCGAGAAGTTACTTTTTATGCGTACGGCATAGAGGGTGAAGGTTCTTGCACTTATTACACTGAAGACTTAGTTTTGTTAGGTAAAAGCGGATTTAACACCGTACTGTCCCTAAAGATAGGAGAGCCGATCCCGTTCCCCAATGACGGAATAGTTGTTAGAATAAATTCTAATAGTGTATTTAAGGATAAGGGGTATACTTCAAAACACCCAAGAGGTGCTTGGGCACTAAAGGTGCGATCAAAAGGCACGGAAACTACACTTGTTGATGTGATCTGGCAAGTAGGTAAGTCAGGAAAAGTAACCCCTGTAGCCATACTAGATCCTATTAATATAGAAGGCGCAGTAGTAGGCAGAGCCACTTTGAACAATACTGGCTTTATCAAAGGACTTAATTTAAAGATAGGGGATAAGGTCTTAGTAGAAAGAGCCGGAGGTATCATACCTAGAATTATGTCTAAAGCAATATAACCTACCAAAAAATAATACTTGACATTCGTCATTTTCTATGCTAAAATAAGTAAAATAGTAATAATATATTAAGTTTCGAGAAAACCTGACAAGGTTTTTCTCGATTTTGTTTGCCTAGAATTAATAAGGTAAAAAACGAAGATTTTACTGAAACAGGATGCCGGCATACCACACCAAACCACTTTTGGAAACTAGATTCAGGTGTTACAATAATTGGGGTGGAATAGTGTGGCCTATAAAATGGGGATAACACTTAATCAAAGGTACAATAGCATGAGTTTCAAGGTGGGTAATTAAAAAATGGGAATAACGTTAAACGGAAGTACAGTAGAAATTGCAGGCACAATTGAAGGTGCAATAGCATGAGTTTTTCCTATTCAGGCGCAGCAATAACACAGACAGGCACAGATTCTACCTTGTCAGGCTTGAGCGGGCTAACTGGTGTTGAAGCGTGGGTTGATGGTATTAAAAAATGCTACCGAATTGACGATACGACAATAGATAATCTTAAACTAGACGGCGATCTAACTTGGGATTCAGATTTCGAGTGTTTGTTTTTGGATGAGCATGTAAAAGTAATACAAAGTGGCGCAGTCCAAATAGGAATATCAAAAACGAAAAACGGTAAAGAATACTATTCGAGAGGTCTAGGGCTTGTCATTAATGACTTAGCGGTCAAGCAGAACACTTCTGCTGCTGCGTGGTGGTGTCTAAATGACTCAAGTTTTAAGATGCGAGGCGGAGCAGTTGATTTAGGTGCTAATATCTTTTTTGGTACTTCTACGGTTTCATCAGCTACGATTAATCAACACGTTACTGTAGATATAGACGGTACTGACTTTAACAGTTTGTATGGGAATGATGGTATGCACTTTCTCAGGTTTTTTGTTAATCCTGCGACTATTGATGTCAATAACATAGGAATGTCTGGGTCAGCGGGCTCTGTTACTCCGTTTTCATCACAGGGGTTTAACTCGTTTTCAGCCACTATTCGCAATGGTACTTTT
>JAAEPD010000024.1 GCA_024222455.1 Aureispira sp. | reverse complement strand
ATTTTGCATAACCTGATTGGTTTCAGTAGTTATATTAGTAGTGTTTAATAATCCGTTTTTTGGATTGATTCCAATCTGTCCAGAACAATAAAGTGTATTACCAGCTAACACGGCTTGACTATAAGGCCCAATTGCTTTTGGCGCATTGTTTGTTGAGATAATTTTTTTCATGGCTGTAAATCTATAAATTTAATAGGAATAATTACTTTTGTTTCGCAATTACTGATGCTATCGCTTCTTTTTTAGAGGAGGAAAGTCCGGACACCACAGAGCAGCATAGCGGATAACTTCCGTCCACCGCGAGGTGAGGACTAGTGCAACAGAAAGCAAGTACAGTTCGGCTGTAGTGAAATCAGGCAAACTCTATGTGTTGCAATGCCATGTATATCAAGATTTTTGGGTTGCTCGTCCAATCTTGAGGGGTAGGCAGTTAGAGGTTAAAGGCAACTTTAATCCTAGATAAATGATAGCACCTTTTTAGGAACAGAATCCGGCTTATGTGTAATTGTTAGCAAGGCAGCAACTGCTGCCTTGCTTTTTTTATCTTTGCTTTTATGAAAAAAACCATATTATCATTTCTTTTTCTTTCTCAGCTTATTTTTGCCCAAGAGCAGATAGTAAAATCGGTTTTGCTTGATAGCGTCACTGTAACTGGTGTCAAGGATGGATTTGATATAGATGAGTTTATTCATTATGTAAAAACCGATACTACTTTCTAT
>JAAEPD010000023.1 GCA_024222455.1 Aureispira sp. | reverse complement strand
TCCTAATAATCCTAAAAAGTTTACTATTTATAGTAAGGACCTCTATATTTTATCTGAAATATCTGCAGCAAGTGTTCAGATAAAATATAGAGGTCCTTACTATAAATAGTAAACTTTTTAGGATTATTAGGATCTATTTGTATATCATGTACAAACTCTAAATAAGGACGTAAATTTCCTGAATTAACTCTAGGGTTTTTGATAGTTTTAATGCTAAAAATATAATCGTCAGCTGTAATTGGTTTGCCATTATCCCAAACAGCATCTGGATGTATTTCTAATCCAATACTCATACCGCCTGCATATTCACCCTCACTGATAGCAGTTACTTCTGGCTTACCTATTCCCAATACAGGTCTTAGCTCAAAAGTTTCAGGATGATGGTCAAAAAGTTCTTGGAAAATATATTTTTGTACATCTCTAGCTGTTTGTGTTGACGAAACCATTGGGTTTAGTGCGTCTATATTACTCAAAGCATGTACTCTAACTACATTGTCTGTAGGGAAGTCAATAACCTCCTCTTCTGTGTTGTTATTGTTGGTTGTGTTACCACTATCCCCTCCACAGCTACTAAAAAGCACTAAATTAAATGCTAAAATAACCAATAGAAATTTATTCATTTTAGTTTTTTTTGTTTGTTTATAATGTATGTGTTTAAATGCCTTAGCTTCTTATCCTTAAAAATCAGAACAGCTGCCATGTATTCAATTCTTAGTATTTGGGCCTACCCTAAATAAGTTGGGGGCTTTAATATATAAAAAGGGCTTTAAAGTTAATCTAAAATTTAGATAAATTTTATCAATAGATTATTTACTTGCATATATATGATTTGCTTTTCATGTTATTTTACTATCTTTTGTCCAAACAAATCCAGTTTACCTATCAAACTTGAAAAATTTTATAATAAACTTATGAGAAAAATCTATTTAGCGATATTGACAATATTCATGTTTTTTATCATAGCTTGTGATGAGTCAACCACATCTTCTAATGGAACAGATAATACTGTCGAAAATACAGATACCACAGAAGCTACACCAAAACCAGATGTTCCTGTAGCTGTAGGAGCTTTAGTCGTTTTTGAAGATGAAAGTGATCAGAAATTTGGCTATAAAGACGAAAAAGGGACTCTTATCTTAGAACCGAAATACGCTATGGCTATGGATTTTGAAAATGGTATAGCTCCAGTCGTTGATGACGAAGGATGGGCTTATATCAATGAAAAAGGAGAAGTCCTTCTTAGACCTTTTGTATTTGACAATGGGCCTGATTATTTTGAAGGAGGCTTAGCACGATTCAAAGAAAATAACAAAATTGGATTTATGGATGATCATGGTAAGAAAGTGATCCCTGCAAATTTTGATTTTGCTTGGCCATTTAAGACTGAAACTACATCTGCATGTAATGGTTGCAAAGAAGAGTTTGCAGATGAAACAGGTGAGCACAAAGTTATTAGAGGCGGAAAATGGGGACTGATTGACAAAACAGGGAATTGGGTTATTCCTTGTGAATACGATGAAATCAAAGGTTTTGGCGAAGAGGAAACTGGAGAGGTTAGAACAGGAGAGGAGTGGTTGAAATTTGATAACAAAGGAACTAGACTATAGCAAATAAAGCTATTGAGCTATAAAAAAGGTGCTGAGCAGTTAAGTTCAGCACCTTTTTCTGTTTATGTAGTAGTCAGAATTACTCTAACATCTTGTTGTCTTCTTCTGGGTGTCGAGCATGCTCAATTACTTGAAATAAGTCTGATTTTAAGCTTTTGTATTGTTGATTGAATGCAAAAACTAATTTTTCTATTTGGTTATGTTCTTCTCTATAGACCTGTGCATCGTGTGAAAAAGGATTTTCTAACAAGTTTTTAAGATAATGTTCATGCTCCTGAATTGCTGTTTGGAGTTTTTTGCGCTTGCCTTCTATATCATCAATCCGATTGATTAAATCTTGTGTATGTTGCATGTCTTCTTGATGAATAATTGTGATTAGATGCTTGTCAAGCATTTTTTGCAAAAAGGAAAGCTCCTGAGCCCAAAACTCCAACTCATTAGTATGTTGCTTACTAATATTGTGTAATTCTTCTAAGGTAGCATTCTCTAAATATTTACTCTTTGGAAGCATTAAAAATTCCATAACATAGTTTTTTATGGTAAAGTGAAACATAAGGGATAATAAAAAAGGTACTCTCCCCAATTTGAGAGTACCTTATAATAAATCACACTAACAGTTATACAGAATATTATCTTTTTCTTTTTGATACTACAAATATAATAGGTAGCCTTTTTTCAAGAGCTGTCAAGGGTCATTAATCAAGGTGATCTTGGTCAATGACCTATTTTTTATTTGCGCTTCCTCAAATTTTCCTGAAAAAGTTTAAAAATACGTTTATACTCATCTGCCCAACTGCTTGGTTCTACAAAACCATGTCCCTCCATCGGAAAAACAGCTAGTTCCCAATCATCTTTACCCAACTCTATCAATCGTTGGCTTAGTCTTACTACATCCTGAAATTGTACATTAGTATCGGTCATTCCATGCAACATCAATAATTTACCTTTCAGACCTTCTGCAAAATAGATAGGAGAACTTCTCTTATAGGCAATACTATCTTCTACAGGAGTATTGAGGATACAAGAAGTATAAGAATGATTATAATGTGCCCAATCAGTGACAGAACGCAAAGCAGCTCCACATTTAAAGGTTTCAGGGCTTGTGAACATAGCCATAAGTGTAATAAACCCACCATAAGATCCTCCATAAATACCAACTCGCTTAGCATCTATCTTATAGTTCTCTACCAAAAACTGAGCACCATCCACTTGGTCACTCAAATCCTTGCCTCCCATATGTCGATATATGGCCGTTCGCCAATCTCTCCCATAGCCCTCACTTGCTCTATAGTCTATATCTAATACCGTGTAGCCGTTATCTGCTAAGATATTGTGAAACATATACTCCCTATAATACAAGCTCCACCATTTATGTACATTTTGTAAGTAGCCAGCTCCATGTACAAAGATAACAGCAGCCCTGTTTTTCTTCTTCTTATGAGGTTCATAAAGTCGAGCTCTCACTTTTTTGCCATCCTTAGCCTCAAAATAGACCAATTCTGGGGTTCTCCATTGGTAGGCCTTGAATTGATCGCTGCGTGAGTCTGTTATTTTTAAAGCCTCTGCTTTAGGTTTGTTAGGCATTGTATACAATTCCCAAGGAGTATTAGAGGAAGAATACAATACCGCTAATTCCTTTTCATCTGGGGATAGACTAACCTTGTGGTTACCTTCTAAGCTAGTAATTTTCTGAACCAAGCCACCAGCAATAGGTATCTTATAAAAATGACGTTCTCCCGGATCTACTTCAGATGTTGTAATATAAAAATGCTTACCATCCTTTGAAGGTTGGGCAGTTGTTACTTCCCAGTTGCCTTTAGGTGTTAGAGCTGTCTTTTTACCAGTTTTTGTATTTACTATATATAAATGGGCATAACCACTTTCTTCAGATAAAAACCAATAATCCTTATCATTTTCTAACCAGCCAGAGATACCAGCCCAACCTGTCCACATAGATATTCCAGGGCCACCAATCCAAGCCTCATCTCGTTGTCTATTTAAGGTTTTTAATTTTCCTGTGTTCAAATCAAGTTTTACAACCCAACGATCCTTGCAGTCCAAAGCACGAACTATGGAGACCGCCTCACTGTTTTTTGAAAATTTTGGTCGATGCAACAAGACCTCTCTTGCTTCTGTGTAAGTTGCTTTGTATTTCCCATCCTTCTTTTTATGATAATCTTTTAAGAAGCTTGGCTTATCATATATTCCCGAAATCCCCTCCATACTTACTGTATAAAAACTGTCTTGTATAGTGTTGTAGATACCTACCTTATACTGATTATCAGAATGGCCAACTTTTGCTCTAGCATTCCTATTATTAGTAAAACCATTATTGATAACATAATCAGGCACCTTAGTTCCTTTAGCCTTTCTTTTTACCAATCTATATACAATGTATTCTCCATTAGGCGATATACAAAGATCGTCCATGTTCCAATCCTTGATAAAAATACTTTTAGGACGTTTGGGCTTGAATTGTTTAGTGTAGGTTTCTGTAGTCTTTCTGGTGGTAGTACGTTCTTGAAGTACCTCCATCATTCCTAATTGATCATCTTCTAACCACTGTTCTGCATCAGGCACCTTTTTTTCAGACTTAGCATTCCCTTTTTTGAAATTACTAAGTTGAACCAAACTCCCCGTTTTAGTATTCCAACTATACATATTACTCAACGCTCTAAAATATATATATTGCCCATCATCAGAAAAAGAAGGTTGATATTCCCTATTAATTGTATTGGTAACTTGTCTTGTTTCTTTTGTTTCTAGATCATACAAAAAGATATCCCCAGCTTTGCTATAGACCTTTTGTGTACGGTTTGCATTATAACTGCCATTTCTACCAGGCAATGCCAATTGTTCTTCAATGCTTACTTTTTGAGGAATAGGTTTCTCCTTAGTTATTTTGTACAATTCTTTATACGCCAAATTTTCTGGATTCCACTTGAAATATGTCGTTTTCCCATCTTCTGACCAAAAGACATCAGAAGGGGATACACCTACAAATTTCTCACCTTGCATGATCTGCTCTATACTTAGCGAAGACAGATTTGGGACTTGAGCAACCAAATTGATGCTACTAAATAGTAAGCTAATGCCTAAAAACAATTGTTTGAAATTCCTAATCATCATTTATTTTTTTTGCTAAAATATTTGTATTGATAATAAGTTAACCTAAAGAAGCCTATTGTTAACATAGGTTTTTTGCTTAAGGGATTAAATTCTGTAGTGTAGTATTGGCGCAAGATAGTCAAAAAAAAACACCTCTAGAATTCTTCATTTTTAGTGTTAACTAGATTAATATAATGTTAAGTCCGATTTACACAAAGGTAACTAGCCCTTAACGCTCAATTCATATAGAAAGCTTTCCTTTGCATCAAATCTTTTGAGAAGCTCTAGATCTTTATTAATTTTATTTGTTAAACTATATTAATAATTGTCTAAAAACAACGACATGAAAATTACAAAAATTTTATTTTTAGCGCTTATGGCTGTAGCTATTTTTAGCTTTACAGCTTGTAAGAAAGATAAAAAAAATGAAAAGACAGAAACCACTCTAACTGTAAAAGATTCTGGTGGAGCTGCTTTATCAGGAGTTACTGTAGAGTATTTCTTAAGTGGAACAGAAACAACAGCTACTACTGATGCTTCAGGTCAAGTAGTTTTAAATGCTGATGAAAATACAGATATTATAGCAAGTATGGATGGCTATAGACCTAATAAAGGGATTTCTAATCCTGGAGGAACAGCAGATATAGCTTTGGCTACTGATGATTTTAATGCTACTTACTTTGGAACAGCCGCTAACAGTGTAGCTGACCCTCAATTTAATCCAAATACATTAATACCTGGGAATTCTAGCTTAGGTGCTGTAGGTTCTTTCCCTTCTGGACTCACCACCGTTACATACAAAGGGGCTGTTGATCCTTCTAGTACTTCCACTTCTGCTTGGTATGCAGGTTGGTCTGCTGCTGATCGTGTTATTGGAGGAACTTCTACTACAGCTGCATTTACACTAGCTCAAAAGAATCGCACAAAATTTACGGTAACTGACACTTGGATGAAAGCTCAAACTGGAACTACTATCAGTTGGAATAAAGATACCGTCTATGTTTTAGATGGTTTTGTTTATGTGCCAGATGCTATGACTTTAGATATCCCTGCTGGAACAATTATTCAAGGAAAAGGAACTCCTTCTACAGGCGATAATACTTCTGCATTGATCGTTCAGAAAAATTCAAAAATAAATGCTGTAGGAACAGCCGCAGAACCTATTATCTTCACATTTGAAGGTGATCAAGGAGCTACAAGCTTCACAGAGAATGGAAAATGGGGTGGATTGATCATTTTAGGTCAAGCTGGTCTTAACTCAACTGGTAGTAACTCAAATATAGAAGGTATCCCTTCTACAGAAACTAGAGGAGCTTATGGTGGTTCTAATAATAATGATAACTCTGGAACACTTAAATATGTATCTATTCGTCATGGTGGTAAAGAAATTGGATCGGATAATGAAATCAACGGTTTGACTCTAGGTGGAGTAGGAAGTTCTACAACTATTGATTATGTAGAAGTTGTTTCTAACAAAGATGATGGAATTGAGTGGTTTGGTGGTACTGTTGATGCTACACACTTAATTGTTGCTGCTTGTGGTGATGATGGTTTAGATTATGATGAAGGATACAGAGGTACTAACCAATTTGTAATCGTTTATCAAACAGCTGGTGCTGGTGATCGTGGTGGTGAGCATGATGGTGGTACTGATCCAGAAGATGCAGCTCCTTATGCTACTCCTAAGTTTTACAATGTTACTTCTTATGGAAATGGTGATGAGCGTGCTTTGACTTTCCGTGATAATGCGGGTGGAGAATACCACAACAGTATTTTTGCTAACTACAAAAAAGGTGTAGATATCGAAGATCTAATTGGTAAAGAAGAAGATTCTTACAAGCGCTATACTGAAAGTGCCTTGCAATTGAAGAATAATGTATTTCACAACATTGGTTCAGCTACTGATGGAAGCGGAATATTCAAAATAAGCTACTAGGAATTTAGCCTAAACATAAAAAAGGTTTACATACTTCTTCGTCGGAGTGTAAACCTTTTTTGTGGCTTTAATTACATATATAGAATGTTTTCAGATATATAATACTCTTTTAATTAAATACTAAAATAGTATTCTTTTAAATATAAATTAATTAAATATTTAATAGCCTTACGCAATTATTATGAAAAACTTTATCATCATTATTTTGGCTTTTTTGCTTGTAAGCACTCTAAATGCACAGAATGGAACACTTACAGGAACTGTAATTGAAGCAGAATCTGGAATGACTACAATTGGAGCAAATGTCCTTGTTGTAGGTACTTCACAAGGTACTTCTACTGATTTAGATGGAAAATACCTGATTAAAGGTATTGAACCAGGTGTTTATACTGTAGAATGTTCTTATCTAGGTTTTGAGACCAAAAAAATTGAGAATGTCAGAATCGAAGCTGGTGAAGTTACTACTCTAGATGTAAAATTAGGTGAGGCGACTGTAGATATAGGATTAGAAGTAGTAGTTGAAGCTAAAAAAGTAACAAATACAGAATCTGCTTTGCTCGCAGTACAACGTAAATCTGCTGTAGCTCTAGATGGTATTTCTGCTTCTCAGATTTCTAAAGCAGGAGACAAAGATGTAGCAGGTGCTATTCGTCGCATACCAGGAGTAACAGTGCAAGGTGGCAAATATGTATATGTACGTGGATTAGGTGATCGTTATAGTAAAACAACACTAAACGGTGCAGAAATACCAGGATTAGATCCAAATAGAAATACTGTGCAAATGGATTTATTTCCAACTCCTCTTATTGATAATATAATGGTGGCAAAAACATTTGCACCTAACTTTTATGGAGATTTTTCGGGAGGATATATAGACATAACCACCAAAGATTTTCCTGAGGCTTTTACACTAAATATTTCTGCTTCTGTAGGAGTTAACACAGCTAGCACTTTTAATAAAAATATATACACGTCAAAAAGAGGAAAGCTAGACTTACTCGGATTTGATGATGGAAGTAGAGGGTTACCAACCTTATTACAAGATAATAAAGTCCCTAACACTACCACCTCTTCTAGTCTCTTGCCTGATATGACTAGAGCCTTTTCTAACAATTGGACAATGGAACAGGTGGCTAAACCTGTTAATCATAACTTATCTTTTTCTGTGGGTGACCAAGTTTCTTTATTTGGCAAACCTTTGGGCTTAGTATTTTCTCTCACTTACCAACACAAATTTTCTGGATTTGATGATGGAAATTATGGCATATATGGGCTAACAGAAAATGTAGCTAATAATCCTAATACTAGCCTAAACAGAGAATTAGTTCTAAAACAAAATGCTAGTAGTGATAATATCCTATGGGGAGGAATGTTTGGAAGTAGTTATAAGATTGCCAATGGTCACAAAATCGGTTTAACCTTAATGCATAACCAAAGTGGGACTACTTCAACACGTTACCTGTCAGGAAGAAAATATAGAGATGATAAAGATGATGTATTTGAGACTAGAACATGGAAATATACCCAACGCAGCCTATCTACAATGCAGTTAAGAGGCAAGCATGTATTTGCTAAAGCTAAAAATTTAGAAATAAACTGGCAAAGTTCTTATTCTTTGTCTTTACAAAAAACTCCAGATCTTAGATACTTTACAAATAGATACCGCACTGAAACAGGAGAGGATACTAAATATTTTATCAAACCATCTAGTGATCGTATGCCTTCTCGTTTTTATAGAGACATGGAGCAAGGGAATTGGTCTAATAAAGTAGATTTAGCCTTACCATTCAAACAATGGAGTGATTTAAGTGCGAAAGTAAGAGCAGGTGCTTCTTATCTAATGAAAAACCGTAATTTCAAAGAAAAAAGATACCAGTTTAACCAGAAAGGTATTAGATACAATGGCGATCCTACAGCTTATTTCCAAGAATCTAACCTCATTGCTTATGATGCAGAGTCTGGAAACTATGCTAATGGAGGAGATGGTATTTTTGTTTCTAATAGTGAAGGCGATGACCTTCGAAACACTTATGATGCTGCTCAAAATGTGATAGGAGCTTATGCTATGGTAGAGATGCCTATTATCAGAAAGCTACGATTTGTAGGTGGTCTTCGTATGGAGACAACTGATATTCGTTTGAAATCTTACAGTCAACAATTGTTAACTAAATATCCAGAAGTGGATGGAGAGCAAAAGATCCTAAATAATGTAGATTTTTTACCTTCTGTTAACTTGAATTATGAATTTACAGAAAAAATGAAATTGAGAATGGGCTATAACCGTACTTTAGCTCGACCTACCTTTAGAGAATTGGCTCCATTTAGTTCATTTGATGTAGAGGGAGGATATTTATTTACAGGTAATCCTGATTTAGATCGTACACTAATCGATAATGTAGATCTACGTTGGGAATGGTACTTCAACCCAGGCGAAATAGTTTCGGTAAGTGGTTTTTACAAAAACTTCACTAATCCAATAGAACGTACATTTAATCCAGAGCAGCCAAATGGTGAGTTTACTTACCGTAATGTAGATAATGCTTTGTTGGCAGGTGTAGAACTGGAAGTTCGCAAAAAATTAAACTTTGCTCCAGTGTTAGAAGACTTCACCGTAGCTCTTAACTTTTCTTACATATACTCTAGAACTACTATAGATGCTAAAGAGTTAGAGCAAATACATGCAACTAATCCAGATGTAAAACCTTATAGAGCCTTATTTGGTCAATCTCCTTACTCTGTAAATGCAGCATTGTACTATCAAAATAAATTTGGAACAAACTGTAATTTAGTATTTAATATTGTTGGACCACGTATAGCTTATATTACTTCTGGAGGTACTCCAAATATTTATGAGCAATCTAGACCACAATTAGACTTCAATGTTAGTCAACGTATAGTTAAGGGACTAACAGCAACCTTCTCTGCCAAAAACTTATTGAACACTTCTTACAATGAATCTATAGAATTTAACGGGAGAACTTACAATGTAAACTCTTATGATTTAGGAATGTCATTCTCTTTAGGTGTGAAGTACAACTTGACAAAAGCAGAGTAAAACGCAGTTGATATTTGAATTTTTTAGAATTTTCCTAAAAAATACACGAACTATTAATATATTAGATGTTCTATTATACAAAGGTATCCTCAAAGGGGATACCTTTTTTTTACCATTAATACGAACTATAGTGAGAGAAAGACTAGCGAAATTACCCAAAATAGAACTACATGTTCACCTAGAAGCATGCATCAAAAGATCTACAATTCAGTGGTTAGCCGAGAAAAATAATATTAGCATACCTGATTACTTTGGTTCTCATGAGCCTCTGTTTTTTAAAACCTTTGAAGATTTTGTAGAAGTTTTTTGGGCAATAGGAAAGGTAATTGTTAGTGAAGATGATTTTGCTTATGTAGTTCGAGATGCTGTTGAGTATGTTCGTCGGAATAACATTGCTTATTGTGAGATATCTTGGACTCCACACTTATATATGGAAAGAGGCTTTAGTTTTGATAAAACTATGGCCATTTTCAATGCAGAATTAGCCAAGCATAACGCCCAAGATCAAATCCGATTTATTATAGATGTACAGCGAGATCATGGGCTGGAGGAAGGGGCTACTGTTTTCCAAAAAGTATTTGATACCCCTAATATAAATGTAGTAGGAATTGGATTAACAGGTTTTGAAGAAGGACACCCTGCTTCCATATTTAAAGAGGTATTCAAAAAAGCGACTGAATTGGGCTATGGCTGTACAGCACACGCTGGAGAATATGGTGATTCTGCTGAGATTTGGCGTTGTGTAAGTGACCTTGGGGTTACTCGTATTGGACATGGTATACGTGCAATAACAGATGAGAAGTTAATGCAGTTTTTGATAGAGAATAATATCCATTTAGAAATATCTTTGACTAGTAATGTGCGCCTAGAGCGTGTAGAAAGCTATGCAAAGCATCCTATTGTTGATTTTATTAATAAAGGAATTAGTGTTGGTGTCAATTCTGATGATCCTACTGTTTTTGAAATTGATTTACTAGATGAATATATGTATTTCAGAGAGCAATGTGGGTTGAGTTATGAGCAGCTCAAAAAGAGTAATTATGATGCTTTGGAAGCAGCCTTCTGTACAGATAAGCAAAAAATGGAATTGAAACAGCTTTTAGACGAAGCTTGGTAATGCAAATATCTCCCTAACCCAATGAAAACAAAAGCCTATTCCTACAAAGAGTTTCTAAACAATATAGATACAGTTACAGAACTGCACATTAGTTATAATGAAGAGATTGTACCTAGCAAACTGAAATCCCTAACACATTTGCACTTTGGCTACAGTCAGTTTGAAAAATTACCTGTTTGGATTAGAGATCTTAAAAAACTAGAGGGACTTTCCATCCAACATAGCAAACTAACCGATTTACCCAGTTGGTTGGTTGAGTTAAGCAATCTCAAAAAATTAGAAATCCCTAATTGTCCATTAACAAAAATTCCAGAAGTTCTCCTCAATATGGAGCAATTGGAAGAGCTGAACCTAGATGACACGCAACTCCAATCAATGCCTAAGGATTTTGCACTCCCCAATCTAAAGCACATCAGCTTAGGTTATAACTATAAATTGTCCAATGGAGATGTATTAGATGCATTAGCCCAATTACCAAGATTAGAGTCTTACGAATTACCTAGCAGTATGTCACTTAAGTATTCTTATGGCAAAGCTAATCCGGATGTTTATTACTTTGATAGATTCTTGAGAATCCTCTCCAAAAAACGAAAAATATTATTAGAAAAAGACCATTTGGAGCATAGCCATATGCAGGCCTTGTATGCAATCTTCAAGCAAGATGAAAAAGAACTTAGTGCTACTAAAATTAGGCTATTCTATGAACTGCTCAACTGTACTGTAAATAAGTACCGAGAAATGGTTCTAGAGCATCTAAGTAGTACCAATAAAGGGGCTAAAACTATAATAAAAGGCAAAAAGTTATTTGTCTTAGGTAAACTAAAGGTAAAAAGAGCAGATCAAGAGGATTGGTTGGCCGAAACAGGAGCAATTCTATCAAAAAAACTGACCAAAGATATAGATTATGTAGTCTTGGGCGAAAAACCTAAAGCTAAACTTCACGAAGTCCTAAAAAGTGAGATACCTATTCTAATAGAAAAGGATGTTTGGGATATAAAAGACAGTGCTTATCTTATGGATGAAAGTCCCCAAATGGCAAGCAACCTCAGCAACCTATTGCAAAACCCTAGTTCAGAGAATGTAGAAATTGCTTTGCAGATCATGGAGCAAGGCGGAATGCCAAAAGATATAATAGAAGAAATGATTGGCTTAATGCTTTTTCACTCTGATGCTAACTTGAGAAAGCGGATTAAAATTATTTTTGACCGATATTTATCTGTGGAGCTGCCCAATGCTACTAAAAAGTTATTAGCCAAACAGGCTTATAGGATAAAAGATGATAAAAAGATAACAGCCTATCTGCAGGATATAGTAAAAGACACTTCTTTTGATATAGGAAGGCTAGCTTATACAGTCTATAAGGCTTCTAATAAACAACAAGCTCAAGGGCTGTGTTTGAGCACACCCAAGATCTCTAATTTAGTGATTGAGGATTATATCGATAAAAACGGTCGATTAGAATTAAAACCACATAAGCGTTTAGCCAATGGACTGCACCTAGATAGGTTGCCTGCAGCCATAGAAGAGCTTATTCAAGAAAATAAAATCACTAGATTAGAAATAGACAAAAGTCAGAACAATTTAAGTTTAAAACTTAAAGGAGATTTTTTGAGATTAAAAGGTTTAAAAAGGTTAAGGCTGAATCTTGGTTTCCAAAGGGAGTTGCCTGATTCTCTTTTCTCCAATACAGATTTAGAAGAGTTGGAGCTATCAGCCTATTCGATCAAAAAACTACCCAAAGAGATTGGCAACCTTCAAAACTTAAAAAGATTGGATATCTATGTTCGTAAGGTTTCTACCTTCCCAAAAGAAATGGAGGCACTAACTAAAATCAAAAAAATATCCATGACTATGGGGTCTAGCAATTTTCCTTCTTTTATACCAAAATCAAAAGGGTTGGAACGTCTATATATAAGTACTCCAATCAATTCACTACCTAAAGAGATGGAGATGCTAACCAAACTCAGATATATTTCTGTAAAACTAACAAAAGACTGTTCTTTTGAAGATCAAGGAAGGTTAGAAAAACTCAAAGAGCTAACAAATAAAAGGAAGTAGGCAAAAGCATTTAGCTTTTTCATAGAAATTAATTATTATTGCGGGTTATTAACCGATTATAGGAAGTTTAAAATAAGTATTGTTGATGATAGTCATGAAGTTTGGTGGCACAAGTGTAGCCACACCTGAGAATATTCTAAAAGTTAAAGATATAGTTCAAAGTAAAAAAGGAGCTACAGCTGTAATTGTTTCTGCATTTAGTGGTTGCACCAATGCTTTAGAAGAATTAGCGGAGTTATCCCTAAAAGGTGAGTTTAAAGAAGCCTTAATAAAGCTAAAGGATAGGCATGTAGTTGCCATTCAAACCTTGATTAGTATAGAAAACCAAAGTGTTTCTTTGAGCTTTGTCAATCAACAGTGCAATTGGTTAGAAGACCTTTGTAATGGTGTGTATATGTTGCAAGAATTATCAGACCGAAGTCGAGCTAAATTCTTGGGCTTAGGAGAGATCTTATCTTCTTTTATTATAACAGAGACTTTCAAAGAGTACTTTCCTAAGGTAACACGACTGGACAGTAGAAAGCTTATTGTTACGGATGATAACTACCTAAAAGCTAAAGTAAATTTTTCTCTAACCAACAGGAGGATACGAGAAAATATAGATATGGAAGATAAAGATATTTGTTATGTGTTGCCTGGCTTTATTTCTTCTACAGTCAATGATATATCCTCTACACTAGGAAGAGGTGGTTCTGACTATACAGCAGCTATTATAGCTAATGCAGTTAGAGCTGACAAATTAGAAATATGGAGTGATGTAAATGGTATGCTAAACGCTAGCCCTAAACTAGTGAAACATGCTAAATCTATAGAGGCCTTATCTTATCAAGAGGCTTTTGAGCTTTCACATTTTGGTGCAAAAGTGTTGTATCCACCATCTATTTTGCCTGTACTGAAAAGAAATATTCCATTAATACTCAAAAACACTTTTGATCCGAGTGCAGAAGGTACTTTGATTAGCGAAAAGTCCACAGTAAACAAAGGGGATGCAATCAAAGGAATTTCGTCTCTAAATGATATAGCCCTTTTGATTATTGCAGGTGTTGGAATGGTTGGAGTTAGAGGTATTTCTAGACGGATATTTGAATCGTTGGAGCAAGCAGGTATCAATGTTATACTAATTACACAATCAAGTTCGGAGCATAGTGTTTGTATTGGTGTCGCAGAAGATGATCAAATGATAGCTATCCAAACGATCAATAATGAGTTTGAAAACGAAATAGGCGCAGGTGTTGTCAATCCTGTGGAGATAGATAATGAGCTTTCGATCATAGCTATAGTTGGTGATGAGATGAAAGAGCGTGTTGGTGTTAGTGGAAGAGCTTTTAGTGCTTTAGGTAAGAACGGTATTAATATTAGAGCAATCGCTCAAGGTTCTTCTGAACGTAATATTTCGATTGTTGTAGATACCAAAGATGTAAAGAAAGCTATAAATGTATTGCATGAGCGCTTTTTTGGAGATTCTACCAAAACTGTTCACCTCTTTATTGCAGGTATAGGTAATGTAGGACATGAGTTCATGCAAATAGTAAAAGAACAGCAGAGCTTACTAAAAGAGGAGCTTAATATCTCTCTAAAAGTAGTTGGAATAGTCAATAGCAAGCAAATGTTAGTGACAGAAGAAGGAATTTCTTTAGATAACTACAAAGAAGCTTTGAAAACAGATGGACAAGCTGCCACTATCAATGATTTTGTAGATGCTATGGCTGCCATGAATCTCCGAAATGCTGTTTTTATTGATAATACTGCATCAGAAGTAGTAAGCGCTGTTTACCAAAATGTATTAAATAGTAGTATATCTGTTGTGGCCTGTAATAAGATTGCAATAAGTACAGATTATAGCGCCTATGAAGAGCTAAAAGCTTTGGCTAAGCTCAAAAATTCCCATTTTAGATATGAGACTTGTGTAGGTGCGGCCCTACCCGTTATCAGTACTATTCAAGATTTACTAACTAGTGGTGACCATGTCAAACAAATAGATGCGGTCTTGTCAGGTAGCCTAAACTTTATTTTTAATAATTATGATGGAACCGCTTCCTTTGCTTCGGTGGTGCGCCAAGCTAAAGAGGAGGGCTATACAGAGCCTAATCCATTAATCGATTTGAGTGGTAAGGATGTAATGCGCAAGATTATTATCTTGGGTAGAGAGGTTGGTTCTCGTCTAGAGATGGATAAAATTCAGAATAATGCAATTCTACCAGCAGAATGTTTAGCTGCTCCTAGTGTAGATGAATTGTTTGCAAGCTTAGAGCGAAATGAAGCTCATTTCAAAAGTATCTATGATGCTGCTAAGGCTAAGGGCTGTAAGTTGAAATATGTTGCCTCTTTTAGTAAAAATGGCTCTTCTGTAGGTGTACAGGAAATACCTAGTGATCATCCATTTTTCAATTTAGATGGTAAGGATAATATCGTTTCTATCAATTCTGATCGTTATCCTGAGCAACCTTTAGTTATAAAAGGTGCTGGAGCAGGTGCCCAAGTTACTGCATCGGGGGTGTTCTCCGATATTATGAGAATATTTAATAATTAGTTTTTATTGGGATTGGGTAAAGGCTATTTTAAAAATATACTGGACGTGAAAAATCCCCCTAGCCCCCTTTAGAAGGGGGAATTTACAATATGTAAATTCAAAAATAGTGTATTCCCCCTTCTAAAGGGGGCTAGGGGGATTTTCTGCATCTAGAAAATAAAAAATAAAGTGAGTAAAAAACTATGTGCATTTGCACCCGCTACCATAGCTAACCTATCTTGCGGTTTTGATATATTGGGTTTAGCCTTAAATAGTGTTGGAGATCGTGTGGAAGTCTCTTTTGCAGAAGGAACAGCCATTACTATATCCGAAATTGTCAATGGGGATAATCTACCTAAAGCTGCCGAAAAAAATTGTTGTAGTGTGGTTATGCAGAAAATGCGTGAGCGGCTAGGCGATACTAGAGGTATAAATATTCGTATTTATAAGGGGTTTCAATCTGGAAGTGGTTTGGGGTCTAGTAGTGCAAGTAGTGCTGCAGCTGCGTTTGTGTATAATGAGTTGTTAGATCGCCCTTTTACAAAAGAAGAGTTAGTCCCTTTTGCAATGGAAGGAGAACGTGTAGCTTGTGGTGCTGCTCATGCCGATAATGTAGCTCCTGCTATCTTGGGTGGAATTGTATTGGTAAGGGAGCATAACCCTATTGATATGGTTCAACTACCTGTTTTAGATTCTTTGTATGGTGTACTTATGTTCCCTAACATTAAGATTAAAACGGCTGATGCTCGACAAATGCTACCCGAAAAGATAAAACTCACTACAGCCACTAAACAATGGGCAAATGTGGGTGGTTTTGTAGCAGCTCTGTACACCAATAACTATGATTTACTATCTAAATCTATGCAAGATTTGGTAGCAGAACCCACCCGAAGCCAATTAATACCTAAATACCAAGATTTGAAAAAAGTAGCTGAAACTAATGGAGCTTTGGCTTTTGGAATATCTGGTTCTGGTCCTTCTGTATTTGCTTTAGCCAAAAGTGAAGAACTTGCTAAGGATATTCAAAAAGCAATGTTAGACTGCTATGCGGATACAGGTATAGAGACAATGAGTTTTATAGATAAAATAGAATCTAAAGGTGGCGCTCGGTTATCTGCGTCATTCTAAATTTTTGATTATATTTTATATATTGTAATAATACTAGATGAAGAGATTTAAAAACTAAAAGTTAAAATAAAAAAGTGGTTCGTAATGTTTAGTTTA
>JAAEPD010000022.1 GCA_024222455.1 Aureispira sp. | reverse complement strand
CGTTACCGAGAGCAAGCACTTGAAAGTTTCTTCCACAAAGCAAATCTATTATGTTACCCAGAAGTAGATAAGATGACAAAAGAAGATGTTATCCACTATGCTTGTCATAATTCCCCTAACTACCGCAACCATAGACTTTTTAACTCTCAAGTAAAGGAACATGCAGTAAGTAAAGGTTGGATTAAAATTGGTCACGACTTTTCAACACTACGATTAATTGCTTTTAGAGGTTAAATAACACAGGGGAATAACCCCCACTGATGGTCAAATAGATAGGATTATAAATATGGCAACACCTAGAAAGAATAACCCCTCCATTAAGCCCCTCACGTTGACAGGACGGGGTTTTGAAGGTGTAGAGGTATACTTAATGCCTCATGAAATTAAAGCCTGCCAGAGAGCTGTTCTGGAAGGCTCACTACATAAACGATATTTAGAAGAATGTGAAGGGGTAACTAGTTCAGTTAAGTACGATACTTTCCGTAAACTCCCTGATGCCCGTTTGTATATAGAATTCTATAAACACCAAATTCAACAAGAGTTAGTTATCAATACTGATGTTATCTTGAAGAAACTAGCTGCTACTTTACATATTGACTTGAATGATTACTATGATGATTCTACTGGTCTAATGAAGGACTTGAAGGACTTGAGTGAAATAGCTCGTGGTCAATTGAAAGCCTCGTGGCAATACGATGCTGATGGTAAAGCTAAGAACCTTAAAGTAGAGATCGTTCCATTTAAAGATGTATTAGAGATACTAGGGAAAATGTCTGGTGTTGATAATCAACTAGTTAAAACATTAATATCTAAAGTATCTGCACCAGAAGTTAATGTAGAAGAACAATAACAGAAGCACCCTCTGGGTGTTTAACGAAGTTAAAGTTGCACAGCAACCTAATAAGGAGGCCAACTAGATGCCCTTAATTGATAAATGGAGCAAGGTCTCCTTAGTAACTAATGAACACTTAGAAGTAATCCAACCACCACCAATAACTTTACCTCATAGATATAAACCTTATCCATTCCAAGGAGATGTTTATAATACTTTTGCTGAATTCCTTAGAGGTGAGAATACGTACATTAACTATTTATTATGTGCTCACCGTCGTTCAGGGAAAGACTATAACCTTTGGCAACTTGTAATATTAGCAGCAGCAACAGTAACTGGTGACTATTTATATATGCTACCAACAGCAGTTCAAGGTAAGAAGGTTATCCTCAATGCAGTAACTCAAGATAAAGAGGGAGAACCTTGTGGGTTTGTAGACTTTATCCCTAGTAGTCTTAGACCGGAAGTTAAGATTAGTGAGAATAGAATACTATTAAGTAATGGTAGTAACATTTATATCTGTGGAAGTGATAATGCTAAAGAAGCTTTAGTTGGTATGAATGCTAAAGGTGCAGTGATATCAGAAGCAGCACTAAGTAATAAGGAAGCATTAGATTTTATCAAACCAATGTTGAAACGAAACCATAAGATAGATAAGAGAACTGGCTGGCTAATGTTAGGTTCTACTCCAAGGGGTAAGAATTGGTTCTATAAATTATGGAGGATAGCTCAGTTAGATCGTAATAAGAATAGTTGGTTCTTTAGACATTGGACTATAAATGATACTACTGACTTCAATGGAGAACCTTTAGTTACTCAAGAGTCAATCCAAAAAGATATTGATGATGGTTTTGATGAAGCTACTATACAACAAGAGTATTACTTAGACTTTGAAGCAATAAGTAAAGGTGTCATTTATAGTAGTCAACTTAAGAAAGCTAAAGATGAAGGTAGGATTCGTAGAGTAGAAATAGATACAACATTACCAGTATTAACCTTTTGGGATTTAGGAATGTCAGATGAGATGACAGTTTGGTTCCTTCAAGTTAAAGATGAAGAGTTAAGATTGATCAACTATTATAGTAACAGTGATGAACCATTAGAACACTATGTAGAAGTTATGAAATCATTTGCTCAAAGTCATGGTATTAAGTTCGGGACAGTTTACTTTCCTCATGATGGTAATGTTAGAGACCTTATTATGGGACAAAGAAGACATGAAGTTATGTCAGATAAAGGTTTTGATGTAACAGTTATACCAAGGACTACTGATGTAGAGTTAGCTATAAGGCAGACTAAGAGTTTATTTCCTCGATTTGTATTTGATGAACAGAGATGTTTTGCTGGTATAACTTGTTTAGAGAACTATAGACGTAAAGTGCCTAAGCAAGAAGATGGTGCTATGGGTAGTCCAATACATGATGATTTCTCTCACGGTGCTGATAGTTTAAGACAGATTGGACAATACTATGCTGATAAATATGTAGATGTTTGTCATGACTCTGAGAAGTGGGGAGCTATACAAGATAGTATGGATGAAGAAGCTGATTATGATGATTACGATAGTTATGGTGATGATTGGTCGTAGTTAATAGCTAAATTGTATCGGCTACACTATACCCTCTTAATATCGTGGTATTATATATATTATGAAGAAGACAAAAAGAAGTGTAAACCTTTAGACTGTTCCAACGTTCAGTTAGTTTAGTTAAACCACTTACTTCTTCGTACAAAACTTACGTGCAATTCAGATAAACCTTGCTAGATTACTTGCGTCATATCAGTTAATCTATTAATAGAATGGTAGAGGGGTTGGGGTAACTCCTCTATTATTTTTCTAATATCTTTTAATCAAGTCGTCATATACTTGTTCTCTCTTTGGTTAGTAGTATTCCCATTGAGCTTTTCCTTTAAGTAAGACAAGCTGCCTTGTAATGAGGCTCTTGATTAAAAGGTATTTATACATTATCTCTCTCTGTCCCTGCTTTCATATCCTAGACACTATGATTGTGGGGACTTTCTTTTTATATATAGTAAGGACTTTCTATGGGAAT
>JAAEPD010000021.1 GCA_024222455.1 Aureispira sp. | reverse complement strand
TATAGAGTGTGCTTATCCTAAACATTATTATATATAATAAGTGATTAGTTTCTTCTGTGTCTAGTAACGACGTTTGTTACGTCTATCTTCAGCTTCTTTTACAACGATAGTTCTACCATCTAAATCAGCATTGTCAAGGTTAGCGATAGCAGCTCTTGCTTCCTCATCGTTAGGCATTTCAACAAAACCGAAACCTTTAGAACGACCAGTGTCACGATCCATGATGATTTTAGCAGAATCAACTTTACCAAATTCTTCAAATGCATCTAATAGTGAGTGTTCAGATGTGTCGTAGTTAAGCTTAGCAACAAAAATATTCATTTCAAAAAAATTAAAATAAGTGATAAAAAGTAAAATTAGTTAATACACATAAAACATTAAGGTTTTTTGTAGCAGCAACTATTTAAAATAATGATGCAAATATACTAAAATAATGAAGGCAAAGCCAATAAATAAGACATTATTATTCTTTTTTTAGTCCAGCTAGACTAGCATTTAAATATTCTCTTACTTATAGTTCCTGTACCTTTCCGGCCTGGACTCTTTCTGTTGAATCCCTAAATGGGTCATAACTGCCAATAGTCCATGTTCGATTTTTGAAAATAAAGGATAAAAAACCTGAGCCTATATGCCGGATTTTTAAACAATCTCCTTCGGAGGGAGTGTAGTCAAAATCGAAGCAGTTAGAAAGGTTTAATTGAGTTAATACAAACTCGACACTGAGCTGATTGGCTAAGCTGAAGCTAGGCATTTCAGTCATCCCATCTAATGTAGAAGTAGATGCTCCCATATATCGATAGAGTGTCCATGTTAGCTCTACAGGAATGGGGGCATGTCGTTTACGACGTTTTGATTTTTTGTGGTGCACTATTGGGGGTGTTTTTCCTTTGCAAGTGCAGAGTTTAAATCCTTTGCTGAAATCGCACATAGTTAATTAGCATCTAATACTCTATCCATAGCAAGATGAGTAGATGAAAATGTTTTTCGGTATTGCAAAAACCAAATGATAGAAAGTAGCCCTATTCCTGCCATTACTAAAGTAGTAATCAATATAAACTGAGAAGCTGGAAAGATCAACCATAGTAATATAGGTATCCCTATCAGACGTAAGATTTCGCTAACAGGTGCCCATTGACGTTTATCTAAAATAGCTCCTAAACTGGATACAGAGAGTATAACTAAGGTCGCTAAACTTATAGTTCCTAAAGTAAGTAGGTTGTCACCTTTTATACTAGCCAAAAAGCCTGTAGTGCCCAATAAAACTACTACATATTGAAATAGTATATAATAATTGAGCCCAAGAGGTATACTTGGGTTATATTTAGTGACTTCAGCTCTGCTGATAGGAGGAGGAGCTTGATAGCCTCCTGTTTCTTGTGGACGCCAACCTGGTTTTTCGATAAGCATCCGTAGTTTGTTGCCCACTCCAGGAGTGTTGCTCATTTCCTTACTTAGGTCATTGTAATAATCAAAGTTTGCCCATATTGGACTACAACTTTCTAAGGATTTAGTTACACCATAAACCACAGGCTCTACTTCCGGTTCAAAAGTACCAAAAAGGCGATCGAATATAATCAATGTACCACCATGGTTTTTATCTATATACTGAGGGTTTCGACCATGATGTACTCGATGATGTGAAGGGGTAGAGAATATAAATTCAAACCACTTCGGCATTTTATCAATTGTTTCGGTATGAATCCAGAATTGATACAGTGTTTGTAGAATGTTAATAGTCAAAAATGGGATTGGGTCAAAGCCTAAAAAAGCTAAAGGAAGGTAGAATACTGCTGAAATCAAGGATTGAAATGCAGACTGACGCAAGGCTACCGATAGATTATAATCTTCACTTTGGTGATGAACAACATGTGTACCCCAAAATGCACTAATCTCGTGAGCATAGCGGTGAAACCAGTAGTACAAACAATCGACAGCTAAGAACAGGAGAATGTAAGTCCACCAAACATTAGGGATGTCAAAAAATCTCCAATTGTAATAAACAAAAGCATAAGCAGCTAATCCAATAAGTTTAGTGAATGCTCCAGTAACCTGTTGGACTATTCCGCAGCTAATATTCGTAATTGCATCATTAACTCTATACAGTTGTGTATTTTGAAGTTTAGCTACTAATAATTCTAATCCTATAAGTAGGAAGAATACAGGGATAGCAAATAGCATTATATTCATAATAGGGAAGGGGGATTGAATATGTTATAAATAGTGAACCCATAAAAATAATAAGTTCTTGTTAAATATCCATAGGTTTTTGATTGTAACTAACACATTTTAAATAGATTCTAAAGAAGTTATTTTTTCAGTATTTGTTCAATAGTTTCTAATTGTGCCGAACCTTCAGGCTTTAGTTGTCGAATAGAATTGGCTTTTTTGACAGCCAATAGTTTAAAGTTGTCTGCCAATATTTCGTCAGGATGCCAAGTATAGCGAGTGTTGGTTCCTACTTGTTCCCAGAAGTTTTGGAGGTCATCCTCGCTGTATCCTGTAGTTGGGTTTATTACAGTCCATTGACCACCTTGTTTTTGTATCTCAAATAGTTGGAATACAATATAATTCATAAAACCAGGGAAATCTTCTCTATAGTTTTTGAATTGAGAATAAATGATTGGAATTGCCTTAAATGCTCGACCACTAGTATCTTGCACATCTATAGCATATTGAATGTCAACACCATCTGGGTTGTACAAAACACGTTGCTCTAAGAATTTGCCTAATTTGATGTTTTTGATAGGTTTGAATCCTATCGAAGCATAGAGTTCATCACGTTTTTTGTTATTGTAACGAGAATAGATGTGAAAAATCTCATGTATCATTGTTTCCACAAAAGAGTTTTCGTTGCCTTCTTCAAGTTGTCCCGCAGGTATAATAATACAGTTGTCACGAGTGTAATAAGTGCCAGGGCCATAATACTTTCCAGCGGTTTTTATGAGTTGTATTTCGGGGAGTTTGAGCTTAGCATCAATTTTACCACAATAGTCTAATGCTTGTTTGAAATAGGTTTCTGCAAATTTGGATTCTTCTGGGCTAAACTCTTCTACATCATCCTTTAGGTATTGTTTATATTGGTCTATTATGGCAGCTCTAGGCTGATCTTCAAGATGTTGTTTCATCTGAATAGATATTTCGAGCGGTATCACTCGATCAAAATAGCCTTCCTTACTGTCTTTGGCCACAAATTCAGCGCCAGTAGCCTTATCCAATAGCCTAAAATTAGTAGTCGGGTGCTTTATGGTTTTAATTTTAGGATTAGTCCGACAGGCCGTAAACCCAATAACTAAGAGCGCTAGGTAAAATATATTTTTCATAATATTAAGGTGTCTTTGTGGTTATAAAAGCATTAGTTCTTAAAAGATGCTAATAAATAGTTGTAACTCTCTGGTCCTGCGCAAAATAGCAAGTCTAATATAGATAAATTGGGGACAAAACCGTGGCGGTCTTCAAATACTTGAGGATAGGTAGCTGCTTCAAAATGAGGATCTAGTCCGTCTTGATAACTACTAGGGCGTATTTTATGCCTGAAATCTAGGATGTTATCGGGAGGATTGTGCCAAAATTCAGCAGTCAGTTCTATGTTAGGTGATAGAGATAGTAGTTGAATTATAAGTTTTTGTAAATCAAAGCAAAAATTAAACAACAAATCATATTTTTTTGCGTACAAACTATACAAGTCCTGTTCATAAAACTCAAAAAACGGTGAATTCCCATAAGCCGTTCGAATACTTCGCCAATGTTGAACTTGCCAAGCTAGTCTATTATCAATTTGCACAGTTTGAATATTCATTTGTTGGTTTTTGCCCTTCAAGAGCGGAATGCTCAAACCCAAAACCCCATTTGCCGTAGAGATATGGCAACGATTACGGAAAGAGCCCTTTCTATAGTTTTCATGTTGTTCTAAGTAGACCTTAGGATAGTGTATTAACTTACTATAATATTGTATAGTCCCTAAATATTGGAGCTCTATTAGAATATGTTGTGGATTCATATGCTTAGAATACCTTGATTTTTTTGGTGGAACAAATATGATTTTTATAAAATCACTGCTGATTCTCAAACGAAGTTTGTAAATTACCCAAAATTTCCCTGTATTTTAGAGAGCTATACTCGTTTTGTTGAGAAAAGAATTTTAAATTTGCTCTAATTCTCTTTAGACACGGAATAAATCTAGCTAAGAAAACATACCAACTATGAAAAAATATTCTTTACTCTTAATCCTTTTTGTTTGGAGTGCTTATCAGGTAAACGCACAACAAGATCCAATGTTTACTAAATATATGTTTAACCCAATGCAGTACAACCCAGCTTATGCAGGTAGTGCCGAAGCTTTGGATTTGACCGTATTGCACCGCCATCAGTGGTGGGGTATCAAAGGCGCTCCTATGACACAGAGTCTATCTATACACAGTCCAATTCCTGTAAAGAATGTGGCACTAGGGTTTCATGCATCTCACGACCAAGTTGGAGTGTCACGTACTGTTGACCTAAGTGCAATTTTTGCTTATCGTGTTCCATTAAATGATGTAACCAAAGGCAACCCTATTTATATGTCCATGGCTTTGCAAGGGGGAGTTGCCAACTGGACTTCAGATTGGAGTAAGTTAAACTTTGATGATGTGAATGATCCAGCTTTCCAAAATCTACAACCTAACTTATGGTTGCCAAATTTTGGAGCAGGAATATACTTCCATTCTAAGTCTTGGTATGCAGGTTTTTCTGCACCTAAACTATTTACCAATAAGTTGCGTAAGCGTTTGCCTACAGAACAGACCACTATTCCTATTGCACAACAGTACCGTCACTATTACTTAGCAGTAGGTGGAGCTATCAAGATAACTCCAACAGTTGTATTCCGTCCATCTTTATTAGTAAAGAATGTTGGATTGTTTCTTGAGAAAAATGCAGTCAGTGCAGTTGGTGCACCAACTGAATTTGATATTGATTTAGGATTCATGTTCAATAACTTTTTCTGGATAGGAGCATCTTTCCGTAGCTCATTTGAGTGGATGATAGGAGGAACAAGTTCTTACGATTCTGTAGATTTATGGTTAGGGATGCGTTTCAAAAATGGTATTCGTGTAGGTTTGGCTTACGATTATACACTGACTCAACTACAAGGACCAGGACAAGGTTCTTATGAAGTAATGCTTGGGTATGACATGTATAGACCTAGCGTTGACAAAATACAGCACGTTAGATATTTCTAATACATCATTGATTCGTGATTTGAAAATGTGCTAACTTATCTATCTTTTGGGTATATAATGTTAGTGCAGATTTACAGAGGCAACGTAGATCTAAATATATACAGTTTAAATCATAAGTCATACTCAGCTATTAACCCTTAAGTGTTTATATTGTACAAATAACCTAACACTCACTTATATATGCTACAAAAAAAAATTATACATACACTATTTTTTATATTTATAATAGTATCTCTAGCTCAAGCGCAACGCCCTAAGGTAAAGCGAGCAAACAAGTTGATGGAAAATCTCAACTACCAAGGAGCTATTGAACTATATCGTGAGGTGTTGGATCGTACAGATGACCCTGATGCAAAATTGAATATTGCAGAGTGTTATCGTAAGATCAATAATACACACGAAATGGAATATTGGTATGGTCAGGTCGTATTGAGACCAGATGCAGACCCTTTGTTCAACTACTATTATGCACAAGCACTACATGCTAATGGTAAATACGACAAAGCAAAAGCAGCAGTCAATAAATATATTGCAGTTAATCCAGGAGACATTAGTGCTCAACTTTTGCTTAAAGCTTGTAATGAAGATGTGGTTCGTAACTTACGTGCCTCAGGCAAACTATATAAAGTAGAAAACAGAGAAGAACTGAATAGTAAGGATGATGATTTTGGACCAGCGTATTACAAAGACGGGATTGTGTTTGTAACAGCTAGAGAAGAGTCTGCATTCAAAAAAGAATACAATAATTGGTCAGGAAAAAAAGGAACAAACTTTACTGAGCTATTTTTTGCTACAGCTACAGAGATTGTAGAAGGAACTTATCAGTACAATTATGGCAAAAATGAAAAGTTTAGCAAGAAACTAAGTACCCGTTTCCACGATGGGCCAGTTACTTTCAATGGTGATGGGAATGAAATCTATTTCACACGAAACAACATGGAAGAGAAAGCAGACGACAAGATTGTTCGCCTGAAAGTTTACCGTGCTTCTGGCGACCGCAAGAGTTGGTCAGCCCCTAAAAGTTTACCATTCAATAGTGAAGAATATTCTGTAGTACACCCTTCTTTATCTAAAGATGGAACAATGCTATTTTTCTCTTCTGATATGCCTGGTGGATTTGGAGGAATGGATTTATACGTATCTTATTTAGAAGAAGGACGTTGGTCGCCTCCAGTTAATTTAGGACCATCAGTCAATACAGAACAAAACGAACTTTTCCCATTTATACATGAAGATGGTACTTTATATTTTTCATCTAATGGTCATACAGGTTTAGGTGGATTAGATATGTATTTTGCTAAAGAAAATTATGGTGCTTGGACAGAACCTGTTAATCTAGGTTTTCCTGTCAATACTAGTGCTGATGATTTTGGTCTAATTTTGAATACAGACAAAACACATGGTTACTTTGCTTCTAACCGTGAAGGTGGACAAGGTGGAGATGATTTGTATAGCTTTATTAAACTATCTGTAGAAGTAGAAATTTTAGTTTTTGATTCTTTAACTCAAATGCCATTAGAGGCTGCTGAAGTATTTACACCTTGTTTGGATGTAGAGAGTTTTAGTACCAATATGGATGGCAAGATAGTAACAGAGTTGCCTCTAGATAAAGCTTGTGATTTTGCTGCCGAAAAAGTGGCTTACAAAGCTAACTCAGTGCGTGTATCTACTAAAAACAGAAAGCCAGGAGAAAAAATATTTGTACAGATTCCATTAAGCTTAGAATGTGTATTTACGATATCAGGAACTATTGTAGATCAATATAGTAATGAACCCATAGCTGGTGCTTTAGTTCGCCTCAAGACAGCTTGTGATGGTGAAGAAGATGAGCAACCTGTTCTAACCGATAGTTTGGGTCGATACGAGTTTACAGAAGTACGAGAAGATTGTGACTTGCAAGTAAAAGTAACCAAAGATGGCTATACTGCTGCCGTAACAACCTTCAAGACAGGGAGCAACTGTGGACGTACTCCAGATGGTACCGAAACACCACCTATTGTACAAGATTTGGCGATCAACTGTATTGGAGAAGGTTGTCCTAGTGATACTACTACTACTGGAGGAACAGGTGGAGACCCTGAGCGTTACGAAGTAAGTAGAGAAGAGTTGCCTAATGGTGATACTAAAATTACTTATAGTGATGGAACAGCAGAGATTATAAAATCTAATGGTGATATAGTTCATTTAGATAATGAAGGAAATGAAATCGATCGTCCAGATGTAGGACCTAGAGACATCGTACACATTTTCTACGATTTTGATGATGCTCGTATTCGTACAGATGCTAAAAGTGGTTTAGAGATGCTTTTATTCTTCTTAGAGCGTTATCCAGGTGCTAAGGTGAAGATTACTTCTCATACTGATGCACGTGGTACTAAGGCTTACAACAAACGTCTATCTAAGCGTAGAGCAGAGTCTGTAGTTCGTTACCTAATCAAGCAAGGCATTTCTAAGAAACGCTTGAAAGCAAAAGGTGAAGGCGAAACAGTAATGATCAATGACTGTTATGATGGTATAGAATGTAGCGAAGAGCAACACCAAGAGAATCGTCGTACAGAGTTTTTTGTATATGACTATGATGGTGGCAAAGAGGTGAAATCTAACAAGCCAGATAAGATCAAAGTAGATCATTGCAACGATTGTCCTAAGGCTCCAAAAGTAGAGTCAGAAGAAGGTGAATTTACGCCATCATCTGATGAGTTTGAGCCAGTAGAAGAGGAGACGTCAACAGATGACGAAGCTACTGAAGAGGATACGGATACTGACGAATTTGACAAAAAATAGCACACACACACAAATATCTATCTATAAAAGCAAAAGCTTGTTCTCAATAGAGGACAAGCTTTTTTGCTTTAAGAATATATAACCAAAAAAAGTAGGGAGACAAGTTTGAATAAAAGTAGTTCGGCTTATTCAGGGTCAGAGTGGAGAGCTAAACGGTTGCCCTCCGTATCAATAAATAAAGCCATGTAACCATGTTCTGGCGATATCTCTGTTTTTGGAAGTACTATCTGACCACCAGCCGCTTCTATACGACCTAAAATCGTTTCTAAGTTAGGATTAGCATTGATATAAACAGTCACTCCTTTAGTGCTTGGCTCATAGCCTTCGCCAATACACAAGGCACAGCCTACTGTACTATGTGGGAATATAGCCATTTCAAAACCTCCAAAGTTGTTGACTTCTAAGGTAGTATCCATTACTGTTTCATAGAATTTTTTAGCAAGACTCATATCTGTTACTGGAATCTCAAACCATTGAGACCAAACCTTTTTTTCGCTAGTGGGGTTTTCCATAAGTTTAAATTTTGAAGAGATTAAAAGTTAGTTGTAAAACAAATGTAAACAAATTGTTTGAATTTATTTGTTTTAAATGAAATTAAGTTTGATTATTCTTAGTTTTTATCAAACTAAGAGAGGTTTAAGATGTTCCTATAAGTTGTAAGATCTGAAGCTAAAGCAATTTTAGTAGTTTAGGTCTTTTATTATTTATCAAGATCAATAATTAAGAATGAAAAATTAGAAAACAGTGATGTATTCTTCACCTTTCATTTTTCATTCAGAAATAAAATGTTTAGTACCAAAGAACGCTTATTATTAGGAACCTTAGCAGGAGCTAAGTTTACACACATCATGGATTTTATGATTATGATGCCTTTGGCTCCACAGCTAATGCGCATTTTTGGTATTGATGCACAACAGTTTGGGATATTGGTCTCCTCTTATACCTTCAGTGCTGGTATTATAGGTTTTTTAGGGGCATTTGTTATAGATCGCTTCGATCGAAAAAAGGCGTTATTATTTGCTTATGTTGGTTTTGTTGTAGGCACTTTCCTCTGTGGACTAGCCAATTCTTATGGCCAACTGATGTTGGCAAGGATCTTTACCGGTATGTTTGGAGGAGTGCTTAATGCACTAGTCCTATCAATAATAGGGGATAGTTTTCAGCTTAAGAAGCGAGCAAGTGCTATGGGAGTTGTTATGGCTGCATTTTCGGCAGCAGCAGCTTTGGGAGTACCTTTTGGTATTTATGTAGCAGCAACATGGTCTTGGAATTATCCTTTTTTGATTTTAGGAGCTATGAGTTTAGTTGTGTTATTTGGGATTTTATTTGTGGTACCTCCATTAAGTCAACATTTGGATCATATAAAACCCAAAACAGCTCCTTGGACTGTGGTGACTCGTATAGCCCAAAACCCTAATCAGTTGCGTGCTTTGGCGCTCAAGATGTTCTTGGTCTTGGGGCAGTTCATGATTATACCATTTATAGCGCCCTATATGGTGGGGAATATTGGTTTTTCGGAGTTAGAGCTTACATATATCTATCTTTTAGGAGGTTTCCTTACCTTGTTTACAGGTCCTATTATTGGACGGTGGGCAGATCGTTATGGGCATAAGCGCACCTTCATGGTTTTTGCAAGTCTATCCATTCTTCCTATCTTAATGATTACCCATTTGCCATCATGGGGAATGCTCTTTGCTTTGTTATCGACCTCTTTGTTTTTTATTTTAATTAGTGGACGTATTATACCTGCTATCACTATGGAAATATCGAGTGTACATCCCGAATATCGTGCAGGATTTATGAGTATATCTTCGGCTTTGCAGCAAATGTCTGCTGGATTAGCTGCACTTATAGGGGGAAGTATTGTAATAGAAACAGCCTCTAAAACTATATTACAATTCAATTATATTGGTTATATAGCTGTTGCACTAACATTATTATCTATGTATATGGCTAGGCGAGTAAGAGCTGTGGAAGAGAAAAAATAACAAATTTATTATAGCCAAATCGAGATGTGTTTAAAGTCATTTACTAACGATTCTTTTGTGATTTTTTTTGAAGGATTTTATCATAATCAAGTGAATTTTCAGGAGCATTTTTTTCTTCATGCTCCTTTACATGAGCTTTCAAATCCAAACCAGTTTTCATTACAATTAGTATAAGCAATAACCCAATAGGAGAACCTAATGCACCCATCAAAAAAGCACCACCAATTACCGTGATTTGTTGGACTATAATTCGGCCATAAGGTGCCATCATCATATCCCCAACATTTTTAGTTTTATATTCTTTTTTTCCAATAAAATTGAATAGGAAAGAGAATAAATGACTGATGGCTAAAATAATAGGGAACCACCACCAATTATCTGTAGTAACATCATTAATAAATTGGTCAAAATGTCCCTCATCTATGTCTACTTTTCCATTAGTATTATTCATAGCAGAAAAATCTACAGTCATGAACACGACTACAAAAATAGTCTGAATAATTACAAACATATTGTAATGGATAATAAAGAAGGGCACCATGAAAAATTTGAGTGCTCCACCTTCTCCTGCAGCCATCATCTTAAATACATGTAGGATGCCAATAGCAAAGGTCTCCAAACAGTAGCTCAATACAATTTCAAAAATATCCCAACCCAGCACCAAAGCACCATACATCGGAATTAGATTGACTATAAGTAAGAAAATAATAGATGGGAGTAATTTTTTAGCTTTCATGGGGATTGGTTTTAATAAGCATGTCTAAAGTCAAAAGCGTTGGTAACCCAACTCAAGTCTTCATGAAGATGATAAAGCATATCTTTTTCGAGCACTTCAAATGTGAAAATACCTTCTTCATAGTATTCCTCATCACCTTCCCATTTTATATCTAAAATAAGAACTTCAGCTAAGTTTACAAAACTCCTAAACTCTGGTCTATAATCTAAATGATAGACCTCCTCAACTTTACGCCAGCCCAATAAATTTTTGTACAGGGGATGCTGTTGCAACTCCTCTTGAGACATGGCCTGTATAGTTTCCAGCTTTTGGACTGATACAATTTCAGTAGCACCATGTTTTAGTACCATCCAGTCATTGTATTGTCGTTTGTAAGGGTGTGTATCTATCCGTTCTTGTGCTACTGTTGGGCTTAGTTTAAGTTTTGCTGGATTATATTGCATCCAGAAAAAACTCTCTGTTAGGAGTTGGAGGATAAAATTTTTGGCGATAGGTATGAAATCAGAATCTTCATAAACCATTGCAATAGGCATAGTAACTCTATTCTGTTCTACTTTCTCTATGCTTAGTTTATAACTTGATCTCATGTTAATCAAAATTATTCATTATCATTGTTGAATAGTTCAAACTTACGTTTAAGCTCAAAGTTTCTACCCAAATAAGCAGCTTTTACTCGATCATCCGCAGCCAAAATCTCTGGTTTACCTTCTTTGAATATATTGCCATCAACCATAATATAAGCTCTATCAATAATAGAGAGCGTTTCGCCTACATTATGATCTGTAATTAGGATACCAATATTTTTGCTTTTGAGTCGATAAACAATAGACTGAATATCTTCTACTGCAATAGGGTCAATTCCTGCAAAAGGTTCATCCAACAAGATAAAATTGGGGTTTACGGCCAAGGCTCTTGCTATCTCAGTACGTCGACGCTCTCCACCAGATAAGGTGTCTCCATTACTTTTTCGTACTTTTTCTAGCCTAAACTCTGCAATCAAATCTTCTAGTTTATCTTTTTGCTCTGCTTTGGACAGTTTAGTCATTTCCAAAACTGCTCTTATATTATCTTCTACCGATAGTTTTCTAAACACAGAAGCCTCTTGAGGTAAATAGCCAATGCCTAGTTTTGCACGTTTATACATTGGGAGTTTTGTGATCTCCTTATCATCTAAATAAACCTTGCCTCCATCAGGTTGCACAAAACCTACGGTCATATAAAAAGTAGTTGTTTTACCAGCTCCATTAGGACCTAAAAGCCCTATGATTTCACCCTGTGCTACTTCCAATGAAACTCCTTTGACTACTGTTCTGTTGCCATAGGTTTTGATTAAGTTTTCTGATCTGAGTATCATATTGATATATTTTGTTCTATACTATCTGCAAAATGGAATAAGTACTAGTAGAATAAGCTGTAATCCCCTACAATATTAATCATCTTTAGTTAGATTTTTTTGTTCCTCTAGTAAGTTTAATAAATTTTTAGCATCCTCTAAATAAGTCAACTCAAAATTACCTTGCCTAGAATCAATGCTTACTTTATTATCTAATAGCCTAAATTCCTCAATATCATTTATAGCAATAGTGCTTAGTTCATTGTCAAATGTCAGATAGAAAGCATTTGGGGTGAGTAAATAAAAATGTGTTTTTTTCAGATCCTTAATCTCTGCTTGTTCACTAACTGCTGATATAAACAGTAAAAATATAAAAATCACACTAGCCAAAAAAGCACCCAAAAAAGTCATTCCTATAAGATCCTTAGAAGCATTAAAAAAGTTGAGTGTAAACATAAACATAATCAAGCCCAACCACCCAATAATAAACCGCCATATACTCGTTGCCGTATTGCCCTTAGTTGGCTGTCCAGCCCATAAGACTTCTGTATCTTGAGCTAAACCTAATTTATAGAGTTGAGAGCTGATTATATCTTGGGGAACAAAAAGATGGTCATCTAGAAGGGGATCTTCCATTAAAGAGGGATTGTATTTTTATTGGTAATAAAAGGAAGCCTTAAGAAGGCATAAGGTCATCCAATAACTGATAAGCTTCCATAATGGTAGGCACTCCAAATATTTTTATAATATCTCTAGGTGTATGGATTAGAATATGAGATTGGTTTCTCTTTTTCTCAAAAAGTTGCATTTTCTGAATCTCAGAGATTTCTACATTTATAGCTACAGAGCCCTTAATAGTAAGGACTTGTTGATTGGTGATAGCATATTCCCAAGTACCCTTAGTACCAACAACTACACCAGTGACTAGTGAAACGATTAAACCTATAGCGCCAATAGTTATGAACAGAACCAAAAGGGGCAGCAGTATAAAAAACACTTCAAAGATGTTTGCGCCACTGCCACGCTCTAAACCTCCTAAAATTATAAAAATAACAGGCAGTACAACAACTACAGTTACCACAAGTATTGTCCAAGGAATTGATCTGCCCGTTTTTTCCTGCTTAGCATACCAAAGAATATCCTCCTCTTCGTTTAGGTATTTATCTAGATGGTCCATGTGTTTATTTAAATATTACTCATCAACAAGAGGTTAAGGTCTGTGTACTTTATCCCAAATCGTTCGCTCAAATATCTGTTAGTTAATGAGCCCTTGTAAATATAAATACCATTGCGAAAACCAAGAGAAGAACTCATTAGTGCTTCAATACCTTCAGTGCCGCCTGCTTGCATGAATAAAGTAGTTAGAATATTACTAATTGCAGCAGAACTAGTACGTGGAATACGAGAAACTATATTGGGAACACAATAGTGTATTACACCATATTTGCGGAAAGTAGGTTTGTCATGAGTGGTCAATCGAGAGGTAGCAAAACAACCACCTTGATCAATGCTTACATCTATAATGACAGCACCTTCTTTCATTTTTTCGACCATATCTTCACTCACCACACAAGGTGTACGGCCTTGTTCAGCATGAATAGCACCGATCACCACATCTGCAGAGCAGAGTTCATGTTCTAGTTCAGGAGCATTGAAAGTACCTGTATATAATTTGCTTCCTACATTATTTTGTACACGCATCAATTTGCGTAAGCTGTTGTCAAAAATACGAACCTCAGCACCATAACCTAAAGCAACACGGGTAGCAACTTCAGCTACTACACCAGCCCCTAAAATAACTACTTTAGCAGGGGGGACACCTGAGATACCACCTAACAAAACACCACGTCCACCACTCGTTTGAGAGAGCAGTTCTGCAGCTGTTTGCATAGCACTGATACCCGCCATTTCTGAGATCATTCTTACAAAAGGGTATATCTCCGATTCATCGCGCATATACTCCATAGCCATAGCCGTGACACGCTTGTTTTTGAGTCGATAGATATATTCATCTGATAAGGTTGGTAAATGGATAGGCGATATGATAATTTGTCCTGGTGTACACCATTCTATCTCATCGAGAGAAGGAGGAGCTACTTTTAGTATAACACCTGCTTTAAAGACTTTATCTGTACTGTAGGCAATTTCAGCCCCAGCCTCAGAATAGTCATAATCCGAAAAGTGAGAACCTTCACCAGCCCCAGCTTCTATCACTATGTGGTGACCTGCTTTGCGCAACATACGTACTGCTGCAGGAGTCAATGCAATTCGATTTTCTTGAAAAGAGGTCTCTTTAGGAATACCTATAAATAACTTTCTATGTTTTTGAGGGATTTCAAGACACTCTTCTTGAGGGGTTAATGCTGTTTGTGTTAAACTTTTAGGAATGTCAATCTTAGGTTTGTCCATATGGCAATATCAATATTCTTATCTAATTGGATGATATTTTTTTATTAACTTTGTTTATTCTTCGTGAGAACTTAAATATAACTATTTTTTTTGAGAACTGAATTAATCGTATTCAATACATTCACAATTTTATGACAAGTAAATTATATATACTATACATTCTGATAGCTTTGACAATAAGCTACACACTGACAAGTTGTAGTTCAGATGGCTCTAATCATTCATTAAAGGCACAATCTGCAATAGCTGGAGCTTTGAATAGTGATAGTTCCATTGTAGATACGAATAAAGTAGTAACACAAGATACTCCAAAGGTAGAAACTATTACTATTGTTGGGGTTGGAGATATAATGATGGGGACTAATTATCCTAGCAAAAGGCATTTACCTCCTCATGATGGTAAAAAGATTTTTGATGGTGTTTTAGCTCATCTATCCAATGCTGATCTTACTTTTGGTAACCTAGAAGGAGTGATTGGTGACGGAGGTAGAGCTAAGAGTTGTAATGACCCAAAATACTGCTATACCTTTAGAATGCCAGGACATTATACAAACCATCTGACTAATGCAGGTTTTGATGTAGTAAGTATTGCCAACAACCATGCAAATGATTTTGGATCAGGTGGTCGCAAGGCTTCTGCAGCAGTCTTGGATACCAGTGGATTAGCTTATGCTGGATCTATCTCAAAACCCTATACTACTTTTGAATTGGGTGGAGTGACATACGGTTTTTTGGCAGCAGCACCAAATAGTGGCTGTTTCAATATGAAAGAGTACAGCAAAGCTGCTGAGTATGTCGCAATGCTTGATTCTATTTGTGATATTGTTATTGTTTCTTTCCATGCGGGTGCAGAAGGTACTAAACATCGTCATACGCCTAGGAGAGATGAAACCTTTTTGGGATACAATAGAGGGAATGTTTACAAGTTTGCGCATAAATGTATAGATGCTGGAGCTGATATTCTATTTGGACATGGTCCACATGTTACTCGTGCAGTAGAATTGTATAAGGATCGTTTTATTACCTATAGTATGGGGAATTTTTGTACTTACGATAAGTTTAGCCTAAAAGGCTCTAAAGGTGTTGGTCCAATCGTGAAGTTAGAGGTAGATAAAGAGGGTAAGTTTTTGAGTGGAGAATTGGTGGCTACCAAACAAATTGATAGAGGAATACCAGTCTTAGATACTACCAACAAAGTAATCAATGAGGTAATAGAACTAACCAAAGCTGATTTTCCAGAGTCTCCATTAGAAATAACAGAAGATGGAAAGATTTTGAGAAAATAGTTTTTGCAAGAACATAAATCATAAAATTAGAATAGCGAGGGGTTTCAAACCTCTCGCTATTTTTATTTTACACATAAGCCATTATTTTTTGGCATCCTTTTTTCATTAGAAGAATCAGAATAATACCCACCACTTTTGAGCACTGCTCCGCTAAGATTTTAGACACTACTGTCTAGGATTCTAGTATTTAATTCTTAATTTAAAGAACATTTCATAATCACAAAAATGAATTTCCTATGAAAATATTACTCATAGCATACTGCTGTGTAGTATCAGGACTCTTGTATGGTCAATCCATAGAACCTCAAGTCGTTGCTACTACAGGGAGCTTTGGGACAGCCTCAACAGGTACAACCCTGAGCTGGACAGTAGGTGAGGTGATTACAACTACCGAAAGTAGTAGCACTGCCACGCTCACACAAGGATTTCAACAACCTATAATGGTTAATATAGTAGCCGTAAATGAGTTGATTCCCGAAAAGCTGCATTTACAGGTTTATCCTAACCCTACAACAGAACAAGTTACCATCAAAAAGGAGCATACAGCACCATTGCAAGCAACTTTGATCGATGTATTAGGGCGAGTTTTGGAGCAAAGAGTTCTAGAAGATAATCAAACTGTTCTTAATGTTGATCATTTGCCAGCAAGCAGCTACTTCTTGAGAGTGACAGACCTTAATGGTCAAGATATCCAAACATTTAAAATTCAAAAAATAAGATAGACTATGAAAAAGCTAATTATACTTTTATTATTAATAGTAGGCACCATTAGTGTAGATGCACAAGTGCCTCAAAGTTTTCAGTACCAAGCAGTAGCTAGAGCCAATACCGGATTGCCTTTAGCCAACCAAGCAGTGAGTATCCGTTTATCTGTTGTACAGGGGACTCCTACAGGTATTATTATTTATTCCGAAACACATTCACCAACAACTAATCAATATGGACTTTTTACCCTAGACGTAGGTGCAGGTACCGTTGTTAACGGTGCATTTAATACTGTTGCATGGGGAAGTAATAACTATTTTTTGAAAGTAGAAATGGACGAAAGTGGGGGCGTAGCCTACCAAACAATGGGAACTACACAGCTCTTAGCTGTTCCTTATGCACTCCATGCTGAAACAGTGACTAATGCAGATGATGCAGATGCTAATCCTACCAATGAGTTGCAAAACTTATCTATTGCAGGCAGTCAATTGACTATAAGTAATGGCAACACCATTACACTCCCAAGTGGTGGTGGTAATCAGACATTGACAAAATCTGGAAGTGATATTACACTTTCTAATAGTGGTGGAACTGTTACGTTGAATGATGATGATGCTACTAATGAGCTACAAAATTTATCTATTAATAATAACCAATTAAGTATTGGTAGTGGAAACACAGTTACATTACCTAGTGGTGGAGGAACATTGGAAGATGCTTATAATCATGGAGGTGCTGGTTTAGGAGCTAGCATAGCAGCTGATAATGGAGAAGTAAGTATTATAGCTAGTACAACTAATTCTACAGCTTTGCGTGCAGATAATACTAGTACAGGAGTTGGTCTAATTTCTAATACTACAAATGCCTCTAATACCTTTTCTGCTATACAAGCCAACACCAATAGTAGTTCTGCGGCGGCTTCGGCTATAATTGGTAATTCTACAGGTGTTGCATGGCCAGTGGCTGGTCAAGTAGATGGTGCAGCTACAGCAGAAGCAGCAGTATATGGTAGCAACTTGCGGACAAATGGAGGGCATGGTGTCTATGGCGTTGGTTTTAATGGAGTTGTTGGTCAAACGGGGCAATCTACGGGTATGGCTATGTTTGGAGATAATTTAGATGCTGTTACTCCATTGGGGAATGGAATAGGTGTAGCAGGAAAAGGATATTGGGGAGTAGTCGGTGAAGATAGATATACTGGAGGTACAGCTGGAGCTTATGGTGTTTATTCTAATGGTAATATGGGCGCTACAGGTACCAAAACCTTCCAAATAGATCACCCTAAAGACCCTGAGAATAAATACCTAAGACATTTTAGTATAGAGTCTGATGAGGTTTTGAATGTATATAGAGGAACTATTGCTTTTGACCAAAATGGAGAGGCTGTAGTGACATTGCCTGATTATTTTAGCGATATTAACCGTAATGTGAGTTATCAACTGACTCCTGTAGGTGCTTACATGCCACTATTCGTAAAAGAAAAAGTAAAAGAAAATACTTTTGTAGTTGGTGGAGGACAGGCAGGAAAAGAGGTTTCTTGGGCTGTATATGCAGAACGTAATGACTTGTATATGCAGAAAAATCCACATCAACGTGCTGTAGAAATCGAAAAGCGTGAAGGTGCTAAAGGTACTTACCTTATGCCTAGTTTATATGATCAACCTGCTTCTAAGGGCACGCTTTATAAGGGTAAAGAAAATATCAAACAACAGCCTTTGAATGTGCTGAAAAAATAAATTTATATAGGAGCTATTTTAAAAAGAACTTGAACTAATTTTAAGACTGTAGCGAGGGGTTTAGACTCCTCGCTATATTTTTTTTGTTTATAATAAACAACTTCCCTATACTTTCCGTAACTTTGGGCAGAACTGAATCATGATATTAAAATATACTGAATGAAGAATATTAGAAATTTTTGCATTATAGCACATATTGATCATGGTAAGAGTACTTTGGCAGATCGTATGCTGGAGATGACTCAAACTATTTCGGAGCGAAAAATGCAAGACCAAGCTTTGGATGATATGGATCTAGAGCGTGAGCGTGGGATTACGATCAAGGCGCATGCTATACAGTTAGATTATCATCAAGATGGAGTGGATTATGTTTTTAACCTAATTGATACTCCTGGACACGTAGATTTTTCTTATGAAGTATCTCGTGCTATTGGTGCTTGTGAGGGTGCTTTATTGTTGGTAGATGCAACCCAAGGTGTACAAGCACAAACGATTTCTAATTTATATTTAGCTTTAGAGCAAGATTTAGAGATTATCCCAGTGTTGAATAAAATTGACATGCCTAGTGCAATGGTTGATGATGTAGCAGAGGAAGTTTTAGATTTATTGGGTTGTGAGCTAGAGGAGATCCTTTATGCAAGTGGTAAGACAGGAGAAGGACTTGATGGCGTATTTAAAGCTGTAGTTGATAGAATCCCACCACCAGAAGGTGATCCAGAAGCTCCATTGCAAGCTATGATTTTTGATTCTTTGTTTGATAAGTATCGTGGGGTAATTGCTTATTATAGAGTCCTAAATGGGCAGATTAAGAAAAATGATCAGATCAAGTTTTTTAATGCAGGAGGAGAATATCAAGCCAATGAAATTGGTATCCTAAAAATGGATCAGATGCCTCAACAAGTCATTAGCGCAGGTAATGTGGGCTATGTGATTACAGGTATCAAAGAGTCTAAAGAAGTAAAAGTAGGGGATACGATTACACTAAGAGATAATCCTTGTGATGAAGCTATTCAAGGGTTTGAGGAGGTGAAACCAATGGTATTTGCTGGTTTATTCCCTATTGATAATGACGATTTCGAAGACTTGCGTGATGCTTTAGGAAAACTGCAATTGAATGATGCTTCTTTGGTCTTCCAGCCAGAGACCTCAGTAGCTCTAGGGTTTGGATTCCGTTGTGGATTCTTAGGAATGTTGCACTTAGAGATCATTCAGGAGCGTTTGGAGCGAGAATTTGACCAAAATGTATTGACTACAGTACCTAACGTAGGTTACTTTGCTTATACCAAAAAGGGAGTAGAGCTCGAAATTAATACACCAAATGATTTGCCTGATCCTACTAAAATGGATCATGTGAAAGAGCCTTATATTCGTGCACAAATTATTACAAAACCTGAGTTTATTGGGGGAATAATTAAGTTGTGTATGGATAAACGAGGAATTCTTAAGAATCAAACTTACCTAACGGAAACTCGATTAGAAATGACTTTTGAGTTGCCTTTGGCAGAAATCGTATTTGATTTTTATGATAGACTCAAAACAATATCTAAAGGATATGCATCTTTTGATTATCAACCGTTAGATTATCGTTCTTCTGACTTAGTAAAATTGGATATCTTGTTGAATGGGGAGCCGGTAGATGCTTTTTCTTCGCTTATTCATAGAACAAAAGCAGAGTCTTTTGGTCGTAGATTGTGTAAACGTTTGAAAGAAATTTTGCCTAAACAACAATTCCGTATTATTATACAAGCAAGTATTGGAGCCAAGGTTATAGCTAGAGAGACGATCTCTGCTTTGCGTAAGGATGTAACTGCTAAGTGTTATGGTGGTGATATTTCTCGTAAACGTAAGCTTTTGGAAAAACAAAAAGCTGGTAAGAAAAAAATGCGTGAAGTCGGTAATGTAAAAGTGCCTCAAAAAGCATTTTTGGATGTACTAAAATTAGACTAATAGAAAAATTAGATCAAAATATAATTGGAAAGCGAGTAGTTTAAACTGCTCGCTTTTTTTATTTTTATAAAAAATTATTCACAACATTATATATCTACTATGCGGACAGTTTTAGCACTGGCAATACTTATTATTGCCTCTACTTTTGGTTATGCTCAAGACACAAATTTATCTTACCCTACACCCAAACAAGCTTTTGGGAACGAAGCAATGGTAGTTTCGGCTCATCCTATGGCTTCCAAAGTAGGACTAGCGGTCTTGAAAAAAGGAGGAAATGCAATAGATGCAATGGTTGCAGTACATTTTACCTTAGCTGTAGTTTATCCTCGAGCAGGCAATTTGGGTGGTGGTGGATTCATGATCTATAGAGATAAAAGTGGAGATATGTCTACGCTCGATTTTAGAGAAAAAGCGCCTGCTGCTGCTCATAGAGATATGTACCTAGACAAAAAAGGAAATCCTGTAGATGAAAAAAGTCGTTTTGGTGGTCTAGCTGCAGGAGTACCTGGTTCTGTAGATGGAATGATAACAGCACATGGACGTTATGGTGTTTTATCTTTTGGGGATTTGATTGCTCCAGCTATCAAACTGGCAGAAGAAGGTGTGTTGGTCACAGCTGATGAAGCTAAGAGTATGAACTCTTATAAAGAGGCCTTTGCTCAACACAATAGACATACTACAGCTTTTCAGAAAGAAGGTGTATGGAAAGAAGGGGATACGCTCATCCAAGCAGATTTGGCAGCTACGCTCAAACGAATAAAAAAAGAAGGAAGTGCAGGGTTTTATATGGGCGAAACTGCTCAGTTGATTGTAGATGAGCTCAAGTCTCAAGGAGGTGCAATGACAACTTCTGATCTTTATAAATATGATCCTAAATGGCGTGATCCTATTGTATTTCCATACAAAGAATATTTGATTGTGTCTATGCCTCCCCCTTCTAGTGGAGGTCTGTGTTTAGCCCAAATGATGCACATGGTAGAGGATTATCCATTGCGTGAATGGGGGTATCAATCTACTAAGAGTATTCACTTAATGACTGAAGCAGAGCGCAGAGCTTATGCTGATCGGTCTAAACATTTGGGTGATAGTGATTTTTATCCAGTTCCAATTGATGGCTTGGTCAAGAAAAAATATGCTAAGGATCGTATGCAAGATTTTGACCCTAATAAGGCAACAGCTAGTAGCGATATTGCTGCGGGGGAGTTAGCTAAAGCAGAAAGCGAAGAAACTACTCACTATTCTATTATAGATAAGCAGGGAAATGCAGTATCTGTAACAACAACCATCAATTCTAATTATGGTTCTAAAACAGTCGTAAAAGGAGCAGGCTTTTTTCTGAATAATGAAATGGATGATTTTAGTGCTAAACCTGGGCACCCTAATCAGTTTGGATTACTAGGTGCAGAGGCTAATGCAGTACAGCCGTACAAGCGTATGTTAAGCTCTATGACACCTACTATTGTAGAGAAAAATGGGTTGTTGCATATGGTTGTAGGAACTCCTGGAGGTTCTACCATTATCACATCTGTTTATCAAGTTATTTTGAATGTTATAGAATTTGGATTGCCACTAAAGGAGGCTGTGCACAACCCTCGCTTCCATCATCAATGGCTTCCTGAGTATCTATACTATGAACGTGGTGCTTTCAGCGAACAAAAAATCAATGAACTCAAAGCATTGGGGCACCAACCTAAAGAACGTGGTCGTATAGGCAGAGTAGAGGCTATCTTGTGTTTGCCTGATGGTCGGTTAGAGGGGGTTGCAGACCATAGAGGTGATGATACAGCTAATGGGTATTAGATAAATATAAAAAATGAAAACTTGGTTACTTTGTTTAATTACACTAACTCTATTTTTAGGGGTACAGCATAGTACTGCTCAACAACAAATAGATACTAGTAGAATAACTAGTTCTGAATATTCTATTGTTCAGTTAGATAGTGTTTTGGATGCTTATATGACGACTCAACAACTAGCTGAGGCTGAAAAATGGGCTGTCTATGCAATGGATCAAGTAACAAAAATGGATTTGAAAAAATTGAATCCTAATACACCTGAGTATTTAGCTTTTTCTAAGATTTACAGTGTAACAATGGCAACTTATTCAAGAGCTGAAAATTATGATGCTATCTCAGAATTATGTAAGCACTTAATAAGAAAATTTGATAAAGTATTGGGTTTGACTGATCCATATTACGAACAGTTAGTTAGCTATTATCAAGCTATAGCTAGAAATACAGGTAATACCGATCAGTTGATAGAAGCTAATACCGTTCAAAAAAAAATTTATAAGATTAAAGGTTGGGAAGAAACAGAGGTATATCTAAGATTACTGCTAGAAGTAGCAGATTTGCATTTAACAAAAGGAGATTTTTCTACAAGTTTTGATAGTTATGAATATGCAGAGCCAATTATAGCTAGAGTAAAGGGGGAAAAAAGCTATGAATATATGCTTTGGCTCAACAAAATGGGAGAATGGTATAGGCTTATGGGAATGTTTGATGAAGCCATTTATCATTTCAAAAAAGCTGTTCAGACAAGCATTTATCTAGGAGGAGGAAAAGACTACAGTACCGCTTCATTAATGATTAACTTAGGGAGAGCATATAGTAGTCAAAATAACTATCAGTCTGCTGATACATTGTATTCAAAAGCTATCAATATTTATAAAAAACTTCCAACTAATGAACAGTTAACAATAGCCTATAATACAGCTCTATCCATGAGAATGGACAATTATGTTAATGAGCTACTTTGGAGAGATTTTAAAGGCGAAGTGATATTTGAGGATGAGTTGGAGGATAGTGAAATGGAAAACATATGTCATGAAGTGTTAGCTTTTCGGAAAAAATATTTTGGTACAGACCATCCTGAATATGCGAATGCTCTTGTTGGTTTGTACAAGTTGCGTTTTGCCCAAAAAAAATATTGGGAGGCAGATAAGTACCTAAAAAAAGCTTTATCGATTCGAGAAAAATATTTGGGCGAAAAGCATTTTGATTATCTTGAACTGTTGTTTGAATCTTGCAAGATTGCTGAAATTACTGGGGACATAGATCTAGCTGTACAAAATTATAGAAAAGCAAATAAGCTTAATTTAGCAATTCTTAACAATAATTTTTTGACTCAAACTGAGGATCAGCGGATGCAATTATTGAGTCGATTAGATAATAAGATTATTTATTTTTACAGTTTTGCGGCTCGACACGTTCGCTCTTATCCTAGTTTAGCCAAAGATGTGATTGATGTTGAGATTGCTTTGAAAGGGCTTGTTTTAGAAGATGTTTGGGAATTTTAAATTTTAGAGAAGTCAATTCTGCGACAAGCCATAGAAATATTCGCTAAAAGCAAGAAAGCTTGGGAACTTGAGGTTGTGTGCTCATAATCAATTACAATTCTGCGGAAGAAATAAAAC
>JAAEPD010000020.1 GCA_024222455.1 Aureispira sp. | reverse complement strand
GTATACTTCAGCGTTCGAGGAGGGGGGATATTGGCTACCCAGGATTGGCGTGCAGAGACGATGGGGACGTATTACTTATATTCCAAGGAGAGTTGGTTCCATTAGAGGTCACATTGGAGGTCACACGGAGGTATGTATCCGTTCGATTAAGTGTCGGTCTGTACATAGCAGGCAGTGCATCCTATTTTGGTGCATAGAGTGCTGTAGCGTTCAATAATGAATTTCTTGATGTTTGATTTAAACGTTTGGTATGTTCCGTTGGTATTCAATAGTCTTGTGTCGACATTGATTAGCATTGATGGTAGTTCGAAACGGATTGTGTTCTCGTATGTTTTTATTCTTGGTGGGTCTGGTGTTGAGATCGCTAGGTCCTTTTCTCTAAAAAGATTGGCTATTGGCCTAGGTGCTTTTTTATCCTTTATTTGCTTGAAGAGACACAAGAGTTTAGTCTTGTATATGTCGGTGATGCTTAGTAGCTTGAGTTTCTTTAGCAGGGGACTCGTGTGTGCGTTCGTTCCGGATCCCGTAAGGGCTCTGATTGCCTTTTTTTGTAGTTTAATGAGATTTCCAGGAGATTTGCCCCAAAGTGCGATTCCATAGTGCAGTCTTGATAGTATCAGTGAGTTGTATATCATTTTAAGTATGTGCTGTGGTAATAGATTCTTTAGCCGTCGTATTTGTGCGATGGCAGGGTTTATTTTGTGGGAAATATGCGCAATGTGGTCTGTCCATGTTAGGTTTTCATTTAATACAATCCCAAGGAAGTTGAATGATTTGACTCGACTGATCGGTGTTCCATTTATTTTTAGTGAGAGTTTATCGAGTAGACTCATGTCTTTTTTCTTAGTGTGAAAGATCATTAATTTTGTTTTTAAGATATTTAGGGATAGTTTGTTGATTTTTAGCCATTCGTGTATTAGTGCTAGTTCGCTGTTGATTCTGTTATTTAGTATGTTTATATCTTCTTTGGATTTTGGTGGTCGGATGTGGAAATGTGTGATGGTTCCGATTAGGCTGGTGTCATCAGCAAAGAGTACTGCATGGAAGAGTCGAGATGCTTTTGATATGTCGTTTATGTATATAAGGAAGAGTAGGGGACCTAGTACTGATCCCTGGGGTACACCTGTGGTAAGCAGTTGGCTAGTGGAGACGGCTTCTCTATATTTCACGCTTTGGTTTCTTCCACTGAGATAGCTTTCGAACCATGATAGCTGTGCTCCTTGGATGCCGTAGTAGTTAAGTTTCTGTAGTAGGATTTGGTGATCTAACGTGTCAAATGCTTTTGATAGGTCTATAAATATGGCAAACGGGGTACATTTGTTGTTCAGGGTTTCGGCCACCTTGTCGACGAATTCCATTGCTGCGTATTCGGTTGCATGGTTTTTCCTAAAACCGTATTGGCTATTGTTGAATAGGTTATTCGTGTCCATGTATTCATACAATTGCTTGTGTACCACTTTCTCTATTATTTTACTTAGTGTAGGTAGAAGTGATATTGGTCTGTAGTTTCCAAAGTTGTTTGGGTCAGCGTTTTTTCCTTTGTAGATTGGTATTACTATGGCTATTTTGAGTTTTTTTGGGAATATTCCTGTTATGAGCGATTGGTTGGTTATGATTCTTATTGCCGGGTGGATGATGGGTGCTATTTGGATTAGTGTTTTAGATGAAAGATTGTCATACCCACTGCTGTTTTTCGGAGTTACTGTCCCTATGTGGTCCATTATGTCTTGGTCTGATACTAAATTGAATGTGAATTTTGAGTCTGTTGGGGCTCTTAAATAGCTTTCCACAAGTTTTTTTCCAGTGTAGGTTATTTTCTGAGATAGTTCACTTCCTATTTGCGAGAAAAACATATTGAACTCATCAGCTATGGCTTTGTCTCCTATGATTTCGAGTTCCAGCGTGTCCTCAGAAGCGTTTTCTTCTCTGGGGCCTTCTATTTTTAGTTTGAAGCTGTTTGGTAAGCTCCTTTTTAGTGATTTTCTTCCGGCAACTTGATTTAGTAGCTTCCATGTATTCTTGCAGTCATTTGAGAATTTTGTAAATTGGGTGGTGTAGTAGTCTTTTTTCGTTTTCTTGAGGAGTTTCTTCAGTAGAATTTTGTGCTGATGTAATTTCTCCTTCTTTGTGCTGTAGGATGGGCTTGTAGATTTGGTTTTTATCAGTTGTTTGTAGAGCATGTCCCGTTTTCTTATTGAGTTTAATAGGCCTTGTGTGATCCAGGGGCTTCTTTTTGTATTGTATTTGTTGATTCTAATTCTTTTTGTTGGGATTTCTTTTAGAGATTCTTCTATTATTCCATTTAGCTTTTCATGGTTTTCTTCGGGGTTGTGGGTCAGTTCGGTATTGAAGTGAGTAGTTTGCATGAGTGATGACAGTTTCGAGATTACCTTTTCCATGTTTTTGTTGCTGCTTTCTTTTATTTCTATGAATTTGTTTTTAGTCCGGTCTGGTTTGAATGTGCTAATGCTCAGGATGGTTGGTAGGTGGTCCGATATTTCTGTTAGGTGGACACATGAATCTATTAATAGTGATGATCTGAATGCAGTGAAGATGTGGTCGTATAATTTACAACTTTCTCTGTTTATTTTGGTTGGAATGGATATTCGTGGAATCTGTTCGTGGTTGATCATCATGTCGAAGTATTCCTGGACCATACTATTTGAGTTGACTTCAAGTAAGTCATAGTTTAGGTCTCCGACAAAAATTGATTCGGATGGCATTTTTTTTATTTTGTTTAGCTGAGGTTCAAATTCTTTAAGGAAGTTTTCGTGGTTTTCTCTTGCTTTGTTTACTGATCCTTTTCCTGATTTTTCTCGTGGGGGTCTGTAGATGTTATGGATTAGTAGCGGTTTGTGAAGGTCATCAGATGTGACTTTTACAGTTTGGCCTTCCCATATTTTGGTTGGTGACTCGGGGAAGAGGAATAGTTCTTCTGCTGTTATAGATTCGTGCACATAGATAACTAGACCACCCTTCTTTCCGATTTGACTCGGTTTGTAGAATTTTTCGTAGTTTTCGATTTCAAGTTGACTGGCTTGATTATCATTGGTTAACCAGCATTCTTGGAGTGCTGCTATGTGTATTGTGAAATTGTGTTTTCTTTTTAGTTCAGCTATCTGGAGTTTGATGAGGTCGATTTTGCTACATATGCATTCTGTGTTTAGGCTTAAGATGTTAATGCTATTCGTATTTCTTGTACTGTATGTTGTAAAATTGTCAATATCGAAGTATTCCGTAAGGTTGAAGTTCAGATCTTTTTCACTTTCATCTATTATATTGTCTTCAGTGTGTAAGATACTGTTTAGATTATTTACACTGATTCCTCCGTGGGCCTCCAGTGGGTCCTCGGTTGGTTCCATTATGGTGGGTATTTATCATCTCTGAGGTACTTCTCCTGGGGGGTGGGTATTTTAGTTTGTTTATGTTTGTGGTGGGGGGGGGGGTGGGGGGGGGGGTGGGTTTCTTCAT
>JAAEPD010000019.1 GCA_024222455.1 Aureispira sp. | reverse complement strand
ATATACTTGACCGCACTGCCTAAGCAGAAGTTCATGTGTCTTGTTATATCCATACACTTCACACCACTGGGATGTGAATTGTAGTGTGATGGTTGTTTTACATCATCCATTAAAAGGGTGGTTCTTCATCTAGCACATCATCGTCAGTGCTATCATTTGATTGTTGATCTACCCTCCAAGCAGATTGTTTATCTACCCTCCAAGCATCTAGGTTAGTGTAATACTTACCCTTATACTCGTTGCATTTAATGTTGAAGCTTACCTCTACCTCAGAGCCAACTTTATTATACTTTAAGAAGTTGTCTAGCTTTTCTGGCTTGCTTACTCCTGCAAATAGATCAAAAGCAAACACTTGCTCTTGGCCTTCATACCCTCCATTGTTTTTAATAACGAACTGTACCTTGCGAGAACCAGAAGCAAACTCCTGGACTTCTCCGATCTTTACGATTTTACCTGATATTGTATCACTCATATTATTTATTGTTTAATTTTAATCCCATAAATTTATGGCAAGCAAAAATTGCAAATGCTGCTGCAATAGCTTCCCATACATCTACTCCATCTGGAACATCTAATGCCCAGAAAAGTAATTTCAAAGACAAATACATGCCAGCAACTTGAAGTGCAAAAAATAGCACATTGATTGTATATTTATTTAGTTTTTCCATGGTATTATTTATTGTTTTTTTATTTAGATTTATAGTAAAAAAGAAAGTATTGTTCATCTGTTGAAGTTAGTACCTTACCAATATCTCCTCTACTAAATATCATTGATGTTTGTAAGCCAGTAATATAAATGGGTTGCTTTTTTCCAACTAAGTCCAAAGCATCTTTATATGTTTTAAAATCTTCCCTAGTATATAATTCTGTCCTACCTAAATCAATAGCATTACGGTGCATTTTTAATTACTTACTGTTCTAATTCTTTCTTTCTAGTTTCCTTAAATCCAAGCACATCTTCATTCTTTTTATTTTCCTTAGACACCTTATTCCAAGCACCTACCAACTTACTAAAGTCCTCAGCAGCAGCTAGCAATTCGATAGCTTCTGTCTTAGTTTGTTTAGGCTTAGTCTCTGGAGCTTTCTTTTGCTTAGATGGTGGAGGTGCAATATCGTTAGAATGAGTTGTATCTGTGTCATCAATCTTCCCGACAGGAGTTAAGAATGTGTACAATAAAGCGTTCTTTAATGCGTAAGTTGTAGCTTTTCCTGCACCTTTGTCTTGTGGGTCAACCCCATGCCCGTATCCAGCAATCTGCATGTACTGTCCGCTAGTATGAGCGAGGATGTACTCGCAGGCAACCTCAGTAAAAACACTCTGCTTTTGGACTTTGTTTTTATTGTAGTCTAGTGCTTCAAACCTATCGACACGTACAGTTGGTGTCACTTTTACTGGCATCATAACCAATCCGTTTTCAGATAGAGCACTATTAAATGCTTCTTTTACGTCTTGGTCTTTAGTTCCATCGTAAGCGGATCGACCTGTACCCACCTTACTATTCTTTTCCATGCCCCGAACTTGAGACATAACTTTTGTTACGGCTTCTACTAGCTCTGATATGTTTTCTGATTTATTCATTTTCTTTTTTCCAATATTACCACCTCAACTCTTGGATTTTTTCTATCTATTTCGTCTCCACTAAAGTAAGTTGATTTAATAAAATTATCATTGTCATCTTCAATACACCCATGTTCTACCAATGCGTCAAGAAAAAACTTCTCTTGCATGGTTAAAACATTTGATCTGTCCGATGTTCGACAAGAACCTTTATAGTAAGTAAACTTTAATGCCAACCTTGGTTCAAGAATCAAGCCTCCTATAAGTGGCTCTACTGCTTGGCAATAAGCCTTCTTGACTTGGTTGGATACAATGTAGCTCCAGTTGCGATAATTATTGAGATTAACAATCATCTTCTTATCTGGCATTGTTTTCCTTGGTAGGTAAACTGCTAAAGGTAGATTAATTTTGTGCATCTTTTATTTAATTTAACGAACAAAGATTGCTTTACATTTTTTAGGAACTTTTATTGAACGATTAGGTTCCAATACTCCTTCCTCCTTAACGTAAAGGTTCCCTTTATAATAAATAGAAATTAAATACCTTTCACCCCGATGCCTACCCCAATCAAGAGTAATAAGCCAGTGACCGAAACGCTCTCGTTTCCACTTAAAAAATATCTCTTTAATTTTGTGCATCTCTTGTTTGTTTTTTAGCGTTCTGTCTCTCTCTCTTATTTTGGCATCGCTTCCTCCATTTGAGGTGCTTCCACCATTCTACTTTTTTAACGTACCAGCTTCTAGGCATCCTTTACAAAAGTTCCATTCTCCATCTTGCCCTTACGATCCTTGATTTGATTGTAAGCGTAAGCTAAACATTCTGTATGGCTCAAACCAAACATATCAGCTAAGATTATGAGCACAACTGTCATATCTCCAATGCCATCAATAATTTCCTCAACATTTCTCTCAAGGATTGCATCAGACAATTCAAAAAATTCTTCTTGTAGCTTTGATAGTTGTCCATTTGGAGTTCCACTATCTAGGATACCTTTTTCTTTTGCCCAATCTAGTATTAATTTTTCCATATTATTTATTTTCTAATTTGTTTAATTGTTTTTGCAGTACCTTAGCATTAGACAACCAGCACTTACGATCATCAGCTAGAGACTTAATCCTAGCACAACAACGAAAATTGTCATCGTAATCTGCATCAGTTGCATCTGGATAAGCATCTTTCCATACTTTGTTTAATGTGTCTATGATTTTTTTACTCATTCTACTAAATCATCTAACCAGTCTCCTTTAAGGCCATATTTGGGTTCTCCATCTTCAACCATACGCCTATCAGACTTTAATGTTAGATCATATCGTGGCTTCCAATCGGGAAAAACCTTTTGAAATTCCTTAATAGAATCTCGAACCATTGATGGGGCATAAGTTGATCTACCGTTAGCGTATCGAATAGCCATCCAGATGACATCCTCGTAAGCTTTTTTTAGTGTATCTATTTCTTTACATTCCATCACTTTACTTCCTTGATTAAATCCTTTACGGTAGTTGCACTAATATTATATTTTAATGCTATGTAAGAGTAGGCATTCCCTTCATTGTGCATTTTCTTACAATCCAGAGCAACTTCCTTTCTTTTTTCTCCAACAAGCCTCTTACCGTACTTAGTTCTACCTGTATTCGGGATGGCTGTACTACCCATTATTTTTTCCATCTGAGCTTTAAATCCCCATATGGTATCGACTGCACCTACTTCTGATTCGTGTATCATTTGCCCTCCTGATCTCTTAGATACAACAAAGCTTCTGTTAGCCATCCCTTATGTACTCCAGCACCACCTTGTGATGTGTCGAACAACTCATAGGCTCCATCCTGCAAGATTCTTGCTCTAATTACAATGTTATCCACATCGTACTCATAGTAAACAGATAGTCGATTATCCTCCATATACTGGATGAGATTAACTGAACCCTTCTTGTAGGGTACGTAATACTCATCGCCCTCAATGAGTTCGCCTCTGTAAGCGTCAATGAATCTGCCATTAGATAGCAATCTCTGAACGGTAGTATCATCCGATAGTTTGTTGGCGGGGCCAAGTGGGTATGTACTTGTTTTAATTAACATGGTTTAATAGGGATTTGGTTTTTTGTAACACTTCCAATAGTTCGTCTATTGTTTCTAATGAAAGCTCATATTCCTTCTCATCTAAATGAAGTTCAACCTTTTTTTCATTTAGTATAGAAGTGATTGAAGCTGTTACAGAAATCCTTGGATCGGACTCAAGTGATATTAGTGTGTTGCTTATTATGTTCATAGTTTTTTTATTTTAGTAGTTTTTGTTTCCGAGAAGTGGGCTTTCCCAGTACCGATTGTACTCAGCCATAAAGATTTTCTCACCTTTTGTTTTCATCTTATCACTCCACTTCTTAACGTGAAGATCACCAGATAGGGTGTCAATACAAAATGTGTAAATATCTGGAATATAATCTAATACATATAAATCAGCTATCATGTAAGCCTCTACTGCTAGTTGCGCCAAGTCCTTATCGTAGTACTTACCCTCATCATCTTTGCATTCGCGAAACTTGTAGTCGATCAAGCAATAATTCTCTTTGCGATCTAATGCCAGCAGATCAATAGTCCCAGCAGTTTTTAGTTTTGAACTGCCAACTGTTAGCTCTGTATGTACTGGGGTGAATGGCTCGTTTATGATGTACTCAAAAGCTTCTTCGCAAACTTCATCATAAGGATCATCCATCATTAGCATCCCATCATCAATGTACCCATCAACCAGTTGCTCCATTCTGGCATGTGCTCTAGTACCAAACGTAGCCGATGATACCATCTCCCCCGATCTGGGGCATTGCTTAATTCCCCACATAAGCTCTTTGATCTTATCTGTATCCAGCTCCTTGTACTTGCGAGCTAACTCAACCAGCATCTTGGGCTTCCAGACGTTATCTAAATAATCATTTGGCATCCAGCTTAGGATGGTAGTCACGCTGGGAACAGCATCAGCTTTGTGTGCTTTTGCTGGTGTGTTTACGTTTTTGAGTAAGGCAGGTTCTAATCCCTGTGTGTAGTAGTGCATGTTTAGTTTTTGTTTAGTTTATTCCAGACCAGATAGCCTAGTACGTATAAAATGTGCTTACAGGGTGGCACATGCAAGCCTTTTTTGTATTTATTTTTGATATTAAATTTGAAATCAGGGCAAGTGCAGCTACCTTTGCCACCATTTGCTTCTAGGTCAACCAGATACACAAGACCTTTTTCTCCTGTGATGGTGTACTTTTTATCTGATAGGTGTCTGATTTTCATAATTATATATCTCCCACACCACATCATTTGCGCTAGGTAGATTTTTTTTGTATTTCATCGTATACGTCATTTTGGAACTTACAAAATGTTTTGAGCATCAGTGATTCCGTTGTGTGTGGTCTCATCTCCTCAATCTGTTTTTCTATTTCAATGATTTTATTTCTCATGTCGTAAATCTTTTTCCGATTGGCTTCCCTCTCCAAGCCCTCAGTTACAGCTTCATTTTTCAAGCACTCTGCCGTAACAATAGATTCAAGGCGAGTCATGAAGTCTACTTTTGGGTTCTCTCCATATTTGTATTGAAGCCTTTGATGTATCCACTGCAAAAATTCTTTATCGTTCATATTTACCTTTTTGTTTGTGTTTGGTTCCATAATTATATATTTTTAAGTTTGCCAGATAAAAAAGAAGGCCTAGAGAGTGTGTATTCTTTTGGGTCTAACCTTGCTACTCGACAGGCTCCAGATTTATCGCAATTAGCAATTAGGTCTGGCAGCATTTTACGTTGATCGCTATCTAAGACAACTATTACGGGATCGCCTTCGATGGTTGCTGTTATTGTTATGTTTTCAAGTTTCATAATTATATATCTCCCATGTATTGTATTTGTCTAATAAAAGCTGTTTGCCCTATCGAGTACCCTTTTCCAGCTCGCTGTTTGCACATAACATAGCGAACCATTTGACCATTGGGATCATCCTCTTTACCTAAAAATAAAAATGTGATCGAATCAGCATCTCTCTCCAAGGCTCCAGACTCTCCTAAGTCAGTTGCCCTTGGGACTCGATCTTCTTTTGCAATTTCACGATTCATTTGACAGAGCAAAAGTACGGGAATCTTTAGGCTCTTTGCAAGCAATTTTAATTCTCTGCTGATATTTGCCACCTGTTCGTTTCTAGGTAGCTTTAAATGGCTTTTGATTAGCTGGCAGTAGTCTACCACTAAAAGCTTTATGTCATGCCTCCTGTGCATATTTTTGGCGCAAGCAAGTAGGTAATTCAAATCATAGGCATCATCTTTTATGTAGATTGGCCACTTTTTGCTATTTTCAACTGCTTTTTTTAGTCGTTGCTGATCTTTTGAATTAGCAACACCATCTTTAAATCTTGCCATCTGCACCTTGCCATCAATCGAAAGCATTCGTCCCATTAGCTCCGACGTCTCCATCTCAAGCGACATAATCCCCACTGGTATGCCCTTAGATACAGCTCTATGCGCTACATTTAAGGCAAATGCAGTCTTACCACACCCTGGTCTAGCTGCTAGGACGCAAAGCTGGTTTTTACCGTAGCCGTGACCGTTTAGGTCATCGTCTAAGGCTTTGATTCCTGTTGGAATGTAATCACCTGCTTCGGGTTCGGCAAATAGGCTAGTGACGAAATCATCTACACATGAGTCGATGCTTTTTTCATCGGATACTGATTCGGAAACTTTTGTGACCGCTGCTTGTAGCTCCGT
>JAAEPD010000018.1 GCA_024222455.1 Aureispira sp. | reverse complement strand
TCTTTTTTAGTCTTATAACCATCAAAGTCTAAGCATATAAACCCACTATGCTGAGTTATACTGTCATCGTTTCTCTTGTTAAACATTCCAGAGAAACATATTGCAGGTAAATTCTTTTTTAGTTCCTGCCGAACTTCTTTGTTTTTCTCTGAGCGTATTTGCTTTATAAGCTCTTTTGAAGTACCTTCTTTTATCCTTACAAGTATTGAATCAATATCTCTAAAGAACGGAGTTGAGGTATCTTTTATGTTCCTAAATATAGTAACTTGATTTTGTTCCATGTCGTTTTTTTTCTTCTATATACTATATATATATTTTTATTACATTTTATTTTAATTTGCCACATCTAAGGAAAATAATTGACATTTTCAACATAGATGAGAGAAAATAAGGGGGGAGTCAACCACGAACCCCCCCTATCTTCATGATTGGTTAGAATGGCAAGTCTGCCTCTTGTACAGGCGCTTGGTTAGGAGCAGTATCTGTTCCGTTCGCCTTTTTCTTTGGTACAAAAGTATCAAGTTCAATGTAAGGTTTACCACTCTTGCTGTTAAGCACGTTTAGGTTTACCCATCCATTTTTTTGATTGTTGTTTAAAAACGTAATCGCATCGTCAACTTTTACGCTGATGTTACCAATTACGAACTCTGGTGCGTTTTCTCTACGTTTGAAGAGAAATCCGTCTGCAAATACTTTGTCTTGTGACATAATTATAGTATTAAGGTTGAGTGCTGAGTTGGAGCAGCACATCTGACTCCGTAAGATGATGAGTGTGAACAGTCTTAAAACTCTTCACGCTCTATGTATTGTGTAATGTCTTCTGCTGAATCTTCAGCAAAGAACGTCTTGTATACCTCTATAGCTTTTAAAACCTTCTCTCTACCTCTTAAAATAGTTTCTGCAGAAGGTGTAGCTAT
>JAAEPD010000017.1 GCA_024222455.1 Aureispira sp. | reverse complement strand
TCATCAACTCATTATAATAATATGAGGGTTTTGTGCCGGAGTGGTTAACGGGGCAGACTTGAGATCTGCTGGGCTTTGCCCGCACAGGTTCGATCCCTGTCAAAACCGAGTTTTGCATTGGGCTCTATTGCCATTCTGGCCAAAAGCTGGCTTGACCTTGTGAAAGATCCAAAAATTAGACTTTGGTTACTAGAATCATTGTATATCATATCTAGTCTTGTCACTGTTCATTGTTTGGTTTGCTGTCTTGTTGTCACTCTGTGTCAAACGGAAAGCATCAGAGGGAAAGGGCTATGAGAATCCCCTTGACTATACTGATGGATCAGTCTGTCCTACTCTGTATATGATAGCCTGATTGGCTTCTTTGTCTTTGTTACTGGTTGCAGATACAAAATTGAATAAGGAGGGCGGTTGTCCTCACGGTTGATACTATTATGTGCACCTTGACACATTAATGTACCCTCTTGCTGTATTGACACTTCAACTTTGAGCTGGGATGGTGCATCAGCCTCATATATTATACAATACTGACCTCTCCTTATGCTGTATGTTGACAGAACAAGCAATGGGTGTGGTGGAGTCCTTGAACCTAGTTGTTTGTGTCATGTATCAAGATAATAAATATTATTTTCCTCTTTTCCCTGCCAAGCTGGGACTTTTAGCTAGGATCTTTTTTGGGTCTTTGAAATAATGATTTCATACACTGAAATGTATTCAGGTTGTGTTGATGTATATGGTGTGCTTTTCTATTGCAATTGCTATTGAGGTAAGGGAGTGCCTCTAGCCAATGCATAATTGTTTATATATTTTGTAGCTAAGAAGTAAAATCAAAATGCCACATCATTAGCACAGTTTTTGGAGCAAGAATGAGGGCATTTAGACATGTCTAAGATTGCGTATCACAGTTGCTATTACGATATTACATTGTGGTCTTTGCTGACAAAGAAATATTGCAATTGCTTGAGGGACATCTTCTTATTGTTTCTATTGTATATTAGCTGTAAGATATCATTTGGTAGGTGCAAAAGAAAGACAAAAGCTATGTCTGCACTTTACCACTTCTAGGATTTCAAGTGCAATTTTATAAGATTGAATTTGAGTTTGCAAGATATTGCTTGGTAGGTCAGCACTTTCTTGTACTTACTAATAGCAAGCAAATTTTCTTTATGTAGCAAATTTTTGCAATGTTACCATTTCTTTCTTTCTCAATTTTTTCTCCAAGTTTTCACCAACTTGAATCTTTTATCAATCCAAATCATCACCCTCCTCCCAATGTATCCTAACATAATAGGATATGGAAAGTGGATTTGCGGTGGTTATTGGTACCTGTTCATTTTTGTCTTTTAGGTCAAAGCATTGTATACCTTGCATTTGCGGTGACATCAATAGAAGATATTTTGTATAAGATATCAACAAAAATCTACAATACAATGTGTATCACTATCCTTGTACAGTGTCGTAATTGAATGCCTTCTTGAGCCTTTCTACAGTGTGAATGTCTCTAGTAGTTACATCTACAGGGTCTAGTCAAACACAAGTTGATGTAACATCTATCTGTCACCAGTGCTCCAATATTCTGTCTGTTAAAAAGATAAGGTGGGATAATAGCTGAAATAGCCAATTTAACCTCTCTTTGTCCTCTAAGTACTCCATGAGGTTATCCTTTAGAAGGTCAGAATTCAGCCCAGATGCTCACAGTATCCAACAAAGCATCAATGCTCAGATTATGCCATGATGTTGTGTTGCTCCACATAGTGCATAGTGGTAGATTGGAGACAAGCCTAAAGGGGCAGCAATGTTCTTTGTCTAGAGCACAAAGGGATGATGTGTATACAATGAAATTAATCAGCATTTAGCATCATTTCCGTAGCTATCTATTGATATGTCATTTTAAATAATGGGCAAATATTTTGTCAAATATTGGCTTTCATCACATCAAAGTGAAAGTGGCAATGACCTGGACTGGATTTTGATTTTGACCAAGAATGTTGCTTGGTGCTATGCTCCCAGTCAAGATGTAGCACTATCAGTAAATAGCCAGAAGTTTTTAAAGGTCACAATTTACATTAATTAGCTTGCAATTGCAAAAATTGAGATTGGGATGTAGCAGCAACCAATCCTATTGTTGTGCATGATTGCTTTTAGTTGATGAAGAATGTTTGTGCTTGACTGTAGATAATGTTGTACTTTTGCATCTGCATTGTGAATAGGATAAAGAAGTACAAAACCTAATTTTCCGGGTCCTATGGGAATCATTCATCTAGTATGGTACATTTTTATTATATGACTAATATGACAACAATCTTAACTGCTGCAAGATCATGAGATTAGCATCAGCCCGGTCAACCTCAGTCCCCCTCCATCAATGAAGTTGAAGAGCATGGTATCGACAGATTTGAGAATGATGTATGATGTGACATGATATCTGTATTGGTGTCCATTTGGTCTAGTGGTATGATTCCTGCTTCGGGTGCAGGAGGTCCCGGGTTCAAACCCCGGAATGGACCCATCTCATCAACTCATTATAATAATATGAGGGTTTTGTGCCGGAGTGGTTAACGGGGCAGACTTGAAATCTGCTGGGCTTTGCCCGCACAGGTTTGATCCCTGTCAAAACCGAGTTTTGCATTGGGCTCTATTGCCATTCTGGCCAAAAGCTGGCTTGACCTTGTAAAAGATCCAAAAATTAGACTTTGGTTACTAGAATCATTGTATATCATATCTAGTCTTGTCACTGTTCATTGTTTGGTTT
>JAAEPD010000016.1 GCA_024222455.1 Aureispira sp. | reverse complement strand
TACTACTAGGTTTTGCTCAGACTGAATGTGCTGTAAGTGATTACTGGACACAAAAAGTAGTTGGTTGGTTTCCTAAACATGAGATACAACAAATGGCTATGATGTTTGGATCACAAGAAACTATACACGCTGTAGCTTATAGTTATTTAAATGAAACTTTAAAGCTAGAAGACTATGAAGCTTTTTTACATGAACCTGCTACTGCTGATAGATTTGATAATCTAGTCGCTTACAATGGTAAGTCTCCTGTAGGTATAGGTAAATCACTAGCAATATTTAGCGCATTTGCAGAAGGTGTTAGCTTATACTCTGCTTTTGCTGTACTGTATTCGTTTCAACTACGTAACTTACTTAAAGGTATAGGTCAACAAATGAAATGGTCTGTACGTGATGAAAGCTTACACAGTAAAATGGGTTGTCAATTATTTAGACATATGTGCGAAGAAGACAATAGCTTATTAGATGCTTGCAAAGAAGATGTTTATCTTGCTGCTAAAACTATGGTTGAGCTAGAAGAAAAGTACATAGACAAAATGTTTGAAATGGGTGACATTGAAGGTATGAGATCGTTTGACTTAAAACAATTTATAAGAAAAAGAGCTAATGATAAACTACAAGAACTTGGTTACAAAGACAAAAGAAGATTATTTAGCTATGACAAAGAAGCAGCGGCTAACTTGGATTGGTTCTTTCATCTTACTGGGGGTCATACCCACACTGATTTTTTCGCGGTTAGGCCAACTGACTATAGTAAAGCGAATGAAGGAGAAGACTTTGAAGATATTTGGTAATGGACAGAAAAAGAAGATGGAAGTATAGACTTATAAAGTTTTTAAGATATACAAATAAATTAACTGCTTATCAAAAGTTTGCGTCACGTGTTGGTTATTTTGGCGCAGCTTTTTTGATAGCAGGACAATGGACGTTAGAACCTAAGTTATTTATAATAGGTTTTATCTGCGTAATGATACAGACAGCGTCAAGAAAACAATGGAATTTAGTAGCACTAAATTTAAATGGATTAACAGCATGGATTAATCATGCTATAAAAATGATGTAATGCCACAAAACAAATTAAAACAAAAAGTAGAAGCCTTGACTAGAGTAGTTCAAGCTTTGATTAAAGAAATTCAATCAAACACTAGCTTAGCTCAAGGTACGTTAACAGCTTTTCAATTACATATAGGTGAAGAAGAGTGGAACAAAGTAGTAAAACAATTACAAGAAAGAGAACAAGAGTCAAAACCAAAAGAAAAAAAACTAGAACTTGATGTGGAATAATGAGTGGAAAAAAGGAACAGACTATCCAGAGTGGGGAGACACTGAAGTCTACAAAAAAACTATCGCCGGGGGATATCTTCTTGGCAGCGAGTCTCCTAAAGACGCCTATGAAAGGGTATGTAACACAGTCGCAAAACGACTTGACAAACCAGAACTTGCAAAAACTTTCTATGAGTATATATGGAATGGTTGGCTCTGTCTTGCTAGTCCTGTTCTCAGTAATACTGGGACTGATCGCGGCCTTCCTATTAGTTGCTTTGGTATCGATGTAGCTGATAGCATAATAGATATAGGACAGAAAAATTTAGAGATGATGCTACTTGCTAAACACGGCGGTGGAGTTGGTATCGGTATAAATCAAATAAGACCTGCCGGAGCTAAAATAAAAGGAAATGGAACAAGTGACGGCGTTGTGCCTTTTTGTAAAATATACGATTCAACAATACTTGCCACTAATCAAGGATCTGTCAGACGAGGAGCTGCATCGGTTAATATTAACATTGAACATCCCGATTTTGAAGAGTGGATCGAAATACGTGAGCCTAAAGGAGACGTCAATCGCCAATCACTTAACTTGCATCAATGTGCTGTTGTCGGCGATAAGTTCATGCGAAGACTTGAGCAAGGAGATTCAGAAGCTAGAAAACGTTGGGGAAAATTACTTCAAAAGCGTAAAGCTACTGGAGAACCATATATCTTATTTAAAGGGAACACAAATAAAAATAACCCCGCAGCCTATAAACAAAACGCATTAAAAGTACATATGACTAATATCTGTAGTGAAATAACATTACACACGGATGAGAACCATAGTTTTATATGTTGTTTATCTAGCTTAAACCTAGCTAAATATAACGAATGGAAGAATACTAACTTAATACATGACTCGATATGGTTTCTTGACGGTGTGTTAGAAGAGTTTATACAAAAAGCTAAATACAGAAAAGGATTTGAAAACTCTGTAAGATCTGCTGAAAAAGGTAGAGCATTAGGT
>JAAEPD010000015.1 GCA_024222455.1 Aureispira sp. | reverse complement strand
TCAACAAGGTGATATAGTAGGAGAGGCTTGTGTAGGTGTTGGTTTTAGAGTAGAAGCTAATATCTCTTCTAGAGCAGACGATATCAATCTTGGTGATTTGTTTACTATCGGAATGGCTGTAAAAGAGCGTAAAGCTTATGGCTCGTTGAGAATGGAAGCTATTGGATTGCATGATCCTGAGATTACTTCTGTTATTCCATTGCCTAGTGAGATTAGTGGAGCGGCTATTCAAGCTATTATGCAAGGAATGTCAACAATTAAATATAAGTTGTATGATCAGACTACAAGATTGATTCCTCAAATAATGGGTGTTCGTATCGTAAAAGATGGTACAACTTTGACTGAGTTGAACGAAATCTTGATGCGTTATCACCTTTTGGGTAAGAAAAATACTAGCCAAAAACCACCAAAAGACAAGTAATCACTGACCTATTTGGAGTAGGTTGGAATTATTTTATAGAATAAGTGATTTAATTCAAAGACTTTATTGAAATTTCAATAAAGTCTTTTTTATTTTGTGGCTTCTAAAATTTTAATGAATCAAATTAATCAACATGAAAGTAGAATCTCCATACAGAACGCATTATTGCAATGAGTTGAGAGGAACAGATGAAGGCAAAACTATAAAGTTGGCTGGATGGGTTACCGATATTCGTCTTATTAGTAAAAATATTATTTTTATCACCATGCGAGATCATTATGGTAAAACTCAATTGGTCTTTTCGGATGCACACCCAGAAGTATTGGCACAAGCCAAAACATTACGCCCAGAAAGTGTAATTTTTGTAGATGGTGTTGTGAAACATCGTGGTAAGGATGCCAACCTTGATATGGAGACAGGGGAGATAGAAGTAGTAGTGACTAATGTGCAAATAGACTCTTTGGTAGAAAACCTACCTTTCCAACTGCACGAATCACCTAATGAAGAGTTGCGCTTGAAATATCGTTTTATCGATTTGCGTAGAGATCAACTACAGAAAAATATTCGCTTGCGTTTCAAAGTAATGCAAGAGATCAGAAATTTCTTGGCAGCTAAAGGTTTCTTGGAAATCCAAACACCTATCCTAACAGCTAGTTCTCCTGAAGGAGCTAGAGATTTTGTAGTGCCTAGTCGTATGCACCCAGGCAAGTTTTATGCATTGCCTCAAGCACCACAACAATACAAACAGTTGTTGATGTGTTCAGGTATTGATAAGTACTTCCAAATAGCACCTTGTTTCCGTGATGAAGATGCTCGTGCAGATCGTAGTCCTGGAGAGTTTTATCAGCTGGATATGGAGATGGCTTTTATTACACAAGATGAATTGTTCTTGGTACTAGAAGAGATGTTTGAAACCATGATACCTAAGGTAACTAACAAAAAGTTGGTACAAGTACCTTTCCCTCGTATCAAGTTTGCAGATTCTATGGAATGGTATGGTAACGATAAGCCTGATATTCGCTTTGATATGAAGATGAAAACCATTACACATCTATTCAAAGACTCAGGCTTTAAGGTCTATAAAGAAATGTATGATACTGGTAAGGTAATCAAAGCCTTTAAGGTAGAAGGTGGAGCTACACAGTCTAGAAAATTCTATGACAATGCTCAAAAAGAGGCTAAAAAGAATGGTGCTTTTGGGATTGGATGGTTGCAATATATGGAGGATGGAACGGTAAAAGGTTCTATCGTGAAACCATTGTCGGAAGCAGAAATTCAAGCATTGAAAGAAGAGTTTGATGTAAAAGATGGAGATAGTCTTATTTTATGTGCGGGTGATCGTAGAATAACTGGCAAAGCATTAGGACAAGTACGTGTTTGGGTTGCTGGTAAAATGGGCTTACTCGACGACAATATTCTAGCTTTCTGTTGGATAGTTGATTTTCCAATGTACGAAGAGGATGAAGAGGAAGAAGGTAAGTGGGATTTCTGCCACAATCCATTCTCTATGCCTCAAGGTGGTATGGAGGCTTTGGACAAAGCTATTGAGACTGGCAAGTACGAAGATGTATATGCTTACCAATACGATATCGTTTGTAATGGTATTGAGCTTTCAAGTGGTGCTATTCGTAATCACCGACCTGATATTATGTACAAAGCATTTGAGGTAGTTGGCTATTCTAAAGAGGTAGTTGATACTGAATTTGGACACATGATTTCTGCATTCAAATATGGTGCTCCTCCTCATGGTGGTATTGCTCCAGGTTTGGACCGTATGGTAATGATTTTTGCAGATGAGCCAAATATTCGTGAGGTAATTGCTTTCCCTATGAACCAACGTGCACAAGATCCTATGATGGGTTCTCCGGCTGTGATCACTCAACAACAATTGGATGAGTTGAGCATTGCTGTAAATGTAAAAGAAGAAGTAGAAGAGTAGTAATATCCTAAGATGCTAATTTGAAGCGTTTCAAAAGTAGATAATTAGCACTAAGCTTCTAACTAGATAAAACAAAAGGGCGATCTGAATATTCAGATCGCCCTAATTTATTGTTGAACTACTCTTATTGTTAGTTAGCGTCCCACCAAAGTTTAGTAGACAATTCGTCTGCACCTTGAGTAGATACAGCAGAAGAGTAACTATCTGAATTTAGCGTTTGCTCATCAGAAGGGTAGGTTCTTCTCAATGGAATACCTGTTCCAACCAATACACCATCAGCAGGTAGCTGAAGCATACCGAAGTCTAAACGTCTCCATTCGGTCCAACCTTGGATACCTTGCATGTATAGAGCTACCCATTTTTGACGACCAATTTTCTCTCTCCAAGAACCTGAAGTTTGTGCATAGTCTACAGCTGTTTGACCAATAAAGTTATTGATAGCTGTACCATCTGTAATACCCCAGTAGTTCATAGATGCAGTGATGCCATTGTTATAATAACTTGTAGCCGTACCACCTACAGCATGACCTCTTTCAGCAGCTTCTGCCAATAAGAAACATACTTCAGCATAAGTCATGAATACAGCAGGATGATCCGCAGCTAAAACTTTAGCACTTGGTTGAGATACAGCACCCATTGATACAGCAGTAGCATTAGCTTCAGATAGACCATAAGTCATACCTACATAAGTACTAGTAGCCGAAGCAGGAGCAGCATATTCAGCCAAACGAGGATCACTTAAAGAATCTAAGTAATCAACCAATGTGTTACTTACTGCAAAATCCTCACGAGTTTTTCTGTTTTCGTTAATTGGATTATTGTTAGGAGCAGCAGTTGTATATGCAAATAATGCATCGTCAGCATTAGAAGTGAATACACCAGCGTTTACAGCTTCTGCAACAGCAGTTTGAGCTTCAGCAGGTTTCACATCTGCAATACGCATAGCAACTCTAAGTTTTAGAGAGTTAGCAAATTTCTTCCATTGCCCCATGTCTCCACCATAAATAATATCGCCAGTAGTATAACCACCTTTAACTACATTAATTTGGTTGCTAGCTTCAGTCAACTCTTTCAATAGGTCTGTATAGATAGCATCTTGGCTGTCATACTCAGGATTAGTAGCCTCTTGTCCTTTCAATGCATTGAAATAAGGTACGTTTCCATAAATATCAGTAACTAATTGGAACATCCATACTTTTAGGACACGAGCAACTGCAATCTGATTATTTTTTAAATCTTCATCCGTTGTTTGAACTTCTGCTAGATTAATGATCTCTTGCAAGTTTGCCAAACAATCTACATAATAGTGTGCCCAATAGTTATTGTTAACACCTTCACGTAGTTGGTATCTACTTTCAGAAGTATATTGATTTTGTGCCCAATATTGAGCATAAACCATCCCAAAACGACCGTTAGCCCACTCATCCCAAGTGTATTCCATCATATTGCGTTGAGCAGCAGTCAACACCCATTCAGGGTTTACTTGGCTAGGGTTATTAGGGTCAATATTCATTTCATCAAATGCTTTCTTACAACTTCCTAGAGCAAGGACTAAGGCCAATGCAAAAAGGCTTGATGATCTTAATATATTTCTCATATCTAAAATCGATTTTTTTAATAACAAATAAAATAATGCTTAATACACTCTAATTAGAATGTCAAGTTCAAGTTGATACCGATAGAACGGATACTAGGCAACTGAGCACCTTCAATACCTTGAACGTTGTCTGTGCTTAATGCAGCTTCAGGATCTAAGTGAGGAATGTTTTTGAACAAAATAGCTATGTTACGTCCTACTACAGACAATCTAGCACTTTGTAAACCAATCTTAGAAACTAATGATTTAGGGAAGTTGTATCCTAAACGAACCTCTCTAAGCTTGATGTAAGAAGCATCATAAACATCAGCAGCAGCAATACGGTAACCTTGGTTGTAGAAGAAATGAGAATTTGCATCTAAGGTAGATGTATTCTGTTGACCAGAAACATCTGTACCATCGATAGTAGTACCCTCTTCATAAACACCATCTACTACGATTCCATCTTCACGGATATTGTTAGCGATAGTTTCTTCAGTCATACCAGAGTATTTTGCCCACATATTAGTAGTAGAGAATAAAGATCCACCCCATTGGAAGTCAATAAGGAAACCTAAGTAAACACCTTTGTAAGAAAAGTTGTTATTCAAACCACCAGTCATCTTAGCCATTACATTTCCTAAAGGAACAACTTCATCAGTTCTTGCATAACGACCTGCAGCATCTACTAGTTTGTTACCAGCATCATCATAAACAAAATCATAACCCATGATAGTACCATATCCTTCACCTTCTTTAGCATTAACACTAACAGCAAAAGGAGCAGTTTGTAATGATAAGTTTTCTACATCAGGGTGCAATTCAACAACTTCATTGTAGTTGTGAGCTAAGTTAAGAGAAGCATCCCATCTGAAAGATTTAGATTTTACAGGAGTACCATTCAACATAACCTCAATACCACGGTTCAACATTTTACCTGAGTTGATTGTAGCAGATGTAGCACCTGTAGTAGGAGACAATTCTAAGTTGATAATTTGGTTAGTACTTATATTGTTATAGAATGTAAAGTCTAATCCTAAACGATTTTGGAAGAAACGTACATCGATACCTGCTTCAATAGAAGAAGTCAACTCATTTCTAAGGTTAGGATTGTTCATGCTACGAGTTAATACTGTAACAGGGTTACCATTGATTCCATAAGTTTCACGCTCGTCTCTACCAATACTTGGATTGTATACAGGATCTAGTTTGTAAGGACTTGCATCGTTACCTGCTTGAGCCCAACCAACACGTACTTTACCAAAGCTAAACCATTTTGCATTCAACAATTCAGAAAATACAAAAGATAAAGTAGTAGAAGGGTAGAAGTAAGAACGTTTGCCAGCAGGTAGTGTAGAAGACCAATCGTTACGAGCTGTAATATCTAAGTATAACATGTTTTTGTAGCCTAAAGAAGCTGACCCAAATACACTATAGATTGCTTTTTGCTCAAGATAATCATCTACTTTAGGAGAGTTAGTACTGTTGGCAACGTTGTAAAAGCCAGGTACATTGATTCCACCTACTGTTTCTTCCACATTTCTGTGGTAAGAACGCATCATGTAATTTGTTCCTACAAATGCATTTAGAGAGAAATCGTCTCCAAATTGGTCGTTGTAGTTAAACATGAAGTCGAAGTTGTTCTCATGTACATTACGAACACTTTCTTCATATTTAGGAGTGTTTTGAGACTGGATCGCAATGCGCTCTTCTCTACGATCAGAGTAGAAATCCGTCATTGCACGTCCACGAATACGGAATTTTTCAGTAATGTCATAAGTCAATGCGAAGTTACCAAAGAAACGATTTCTTGAATCATTTTGGTAGTTCTCATTAAGTGTCCAGAAAGGATTATCTGTATATTGAGGAGTTCCATCATCATAGCTCTTACGATTCCATGTTTGATGTACACCGTCTCCAGAGATATAGTTATCTTTCATTCTTTGTACATCCCATTGGCGTTGTCCCCATTGGTAAAACTGTTGCGTAACAGTGTTTCCATCATAACCAGTACCAGGACGGCCTTTAGCAGCAGAACCTACATAAGTAGCGTTTACTGCAACATGTAACTTCTCGGCTAAGGTAGTAGAACCTGTAAAGTTAACAGAGTTACGGTCTAAACGACTATTATCATATACAAAATCTTGGTGTAGGTTAGTATAAGATAAACGGAATGCTGATTTTTCAGTAGCACCACCAAAAGAGATATTATTAGAGAATGTAACACCTGTACGGAAGAAATCTCTAATGTTATTAGGATTAGATTTCCATTCTCTTGCTTTTAGGTAATTTTCGCTATCTGTTTTATCCCAAGAATCCCAATGTCTAACCATTGTACCTTGATCTAATTTTGGTCCCCAACTTTCATCTACAGCATAGTTAGGAAGCAATGCGTAGCTACCATTGTTAGCATCATAGTAATCTCCTTCTCCTTGATCAATAACTCCATTGCCATTACCATCAATAAAAGCATCAGGGTCAGCAGAAGCCCACAAGGTATCAAAACCAAAACCGCCACCATATTCATTTTGGAATTTAGGTAATACTGCAACTTGGTCAAAAGTAACACCAGCGTTGATAGATACACCAATACCTTTTTTCTTTTTGATGTTTTTACCTGTTTTAGTTTTGATCATGATTACACCATTAGCTGCACGAGAACCATACAATGCAGCAGCAGTAGGTCCTTTTAGGACAGTTACACTTTCGATGTCATCAGGATTGATGTCTTGGATAGCATTACCATAATCGTATCCACCACCACCACGAGCTTGATCAGCACTAGTGAAGTTAGAGTTATCGACAGGAACACCATCTACTACAAATAAAGGTTGGTTTTGGCCTGTTACAGAGTTAGCTCCACGAATAAGGATTCGAGAAGAACCACCCATGTTACCAGAAGCACCAGTGATTTGTACACCTGCAATTTTACCTTGCAAAGAGTTTACAACATTCACTTCTTTTGCTTCGTTAAGAGCATCACCATCTACTTTTTGAACAGCATATCCTAAAGATTTTTCTTCTCTAGATATCCCTAATGCAGTAACTACTACATTATCAACAGTTAACCCTTCTACAAGGGTAACATCAAGAGTATTGGATGTACCAATTTCTTGCTCTTGGGTAGTGTAACCTACATAACTAAAAGAAAGGATAGTTGTACCTTCTGGTACATCAAGACTGTATAGACCATCAATATCAGAGAAAGCTCCTACAGTTGTACCTTTGGCTAAGACAGTAGCACCCATAAGTGGGTTATTGTCTGCATCGGTAATAGTACCTGTTATGGTACGTTGGCCATAAGCCGATCCAACAACCCATAGCAAGGTCATTAGCATTACGAAGTGTTTCATAAAACAGTAAATTTTGGTTAAAGTAATTTTTACGCATTGCAAAGCTAAAATTAAATCTTAGAAAGATATTTTTATTTTAACTTATTTTTAATACACTGAATAGTTGTTTAACTTTAAAAAAGTATTATCTTAAAAAGTTTTTTCCTTATTAAGGATATATTTTTTCTTTTTTAATTTTAAACTATATTTATAACGATTTAAATACCTTGGTTTAGAGGCACTTAAACTATATACAGCGATATTAGGAGATGTTTGGGAACTCAGGTTAGAGGTTAAATTTTGTGAGTTTTAAGGTGTTGGTTTTTAATATTGGGTATGCAAATGTATACATATTTAGATTAAAACAAAGAATCTTCATATCTTTTTTGACATTAATCTGATAAAATAGAGAAGAGGACATTAAGGAAACTTTAAGATATAAAAAAGGACCTTATTGAATCTGAAATTCAATAAGGTCCTTTTTTATATCTTATTTGTTCTTATAGTATTAGAATGGAACATCGTCAATACCTCCGCCTCCATCATTATTCAATTTAGAAGAAAAGGTTTGGCCACCTCCATCATTAGGATCAAAGAAAGAATTGTCATCTAAGCCATTGAAGGCAATATCATCGAGGTTAGAGAATTTAGCATATTGACCATCCCATTTTAGACGAACACTATCTAATGCACCATTACGATGTTTGGCGACAATAATTTCACCAGTACCTTTTACAGAGTTTCCTTCTTCATCTTCCAAAATATCATAATATTCAGGACGATAGATAAAGGATACAATATCTGCATCTTGCTCAATCGCACCAGATTCACGAAGGTCAGATAGTTGTGGGCGCTTAGCACCTCCACGAGTCTCTACTGCACGACTCAACTGAGATAGTGCAATAACCGGAACATTGATTTCTTTGGCTAAGGCTTTGAGCGATCGAGAGATTAAAGATATTTCTTGTTCACGATTACCACTATGATCTCCTCCTGCTGTCATTAACTGAAGATAATCAATGATTACCATCTGGATATCATGTTGCATCTTGAGTCGTCTACATTTAGCACGAAGCTCAAAAACACTGATACCTGGAGTGTCATCTATATATAAAGGTACATTACTTAGTTTTTCTACTTGAGCATGTAATTGTTGCCATTCATAGTCTTCTAATCTTCCTTGGCGCAGTTTTTCAGAAGGAATCTCTGTTTCCATCGAAATTAGACGATTGACCAGTTGTAGACTAGACATCTCCAAAGAGAAGAAGGCCACACCTTTTCCGAAGTCGATAGCTGCATTACGAGCTACAGCCATCGTAAAACTGGTTTTACCCATACCTGGACGAGCTGCAATCACGATCAAATCAGAAGGTTGCCAACCTGAAGTTAGTCTATCTAAATTGGTGAAACCTGTAGGTACTCCAGTCAATCCAGCTTCTTTGCCAGACATTTCTTCCAACTGTTTCATGGCCATATTAACCAATGTACTCATACCTAAAGAACCTCCACTTAAGTTTTGTTCTGTAATACTAAACAAACCTTGCTCTGTTTTGTCTAACAAGTCAAATACATCAGTGGTATCCTCATAAGCTTCACGGATAGTTTCTGTAGAGACTCGAATCAACTCTCGTTGAATAAATTTTTGAGCAATGATACGTGCATGGAATTCAATATTGGCAGCAGAAGCAACTCTATTGGTTAGTTCTACTAAATAGTAAGGCCCTCCTACACTTTCTAAAGCACCCATTTGCTTGAGTTCTTCTGTTACAGTCAAGAGATCAACGGGATGACTTTTTTCGAATAAACTACAAATTGCTTTGTATATTTTTTGGTTAGCTTCTACATAGAAACTTGCAGTTTGTAAGATGTCAATAACTGCTGTTAGTGCATCTTTATCAAGCATTAGTGCACCAAGTACAGCTTGTTCTAGGTTAGGTGCTTGTGGTTGCACTTTCCCGAAAACGATGCTAGACAAGTCGTCTTTTCGACGGTTACGATTGCCTTTTTGATATTTATTACCAAGTTTTTCTTTTATATTGTCTTTATCCATATGGTTTTATTCGCAATCAGTGGTTTATATAAGGTTGCCTTATTTATCTATCAGTATTAGTCTAACAAAAATACGGCTAAAATTGCATAAAAACTAACGCATTTTGGCGATTGATGTCAATTTTGTAGATGATTTAAATAGTTTTGTTATTCCTAATTTTGAAGAATAGGATTCTGACCAACCTTTATGGGTTAGTATGATTATGCATGTAAATTATATTAATGTTTTTTGCAAAAAGTAGTGGAATGTAGATTCGGTCTATACGCAAAAAAGTTTGCGTATAAATTTTTTGTTTAAAATTATGAAATTTACTATATGTAAGGATTCGATTTTTGGAATGAATAAAAGCCCAAATTTGTGACAAAGTTTTTGGGGAAATAAAACTTTAAATAGTTTCAAATATTTTTATTGTTAATATAATGGTCGCTGAATTTTTTGGCTAGAATTTTTGTTTTGATTGAAATGCTGTTTTAGGAATCAATAAATGGACAGCCTCCTAAATCTAGAAAAAGAAAACTTATAAAACCCCAAAATATATTTAGTATATGTTTTTATTAAAAATGTGGCGCTTTTGGCTAGGATTAGCTGTGTTTGCGGTTTGGGTAGTTTTTGCCCGAAACTACTATGTTTGCAACATAAAAGGAGAGTGTGAGCCCACTCCTCCAAGTTTAGATACCGTTTTTTTGAAAGCAGTGCCCTCCACTCTTAATTTAACTTCAGGTGACTATCTCGTTTTGAAAAATTATCCTCAGTTTTATTTTGATTTTGCAAGCCATGAGCCAGTTGCTATTGATGGCAATGATAAGTTTTTGTCTTTAGTTGCAGAGTTTATGATGGAGCAACCCGAAGCAAAACTGGAAGTGACTGGATATTATTTGGAGTCTGAGCAAAAATCGGTTGACCAACGAAGTTTATATAAAAATTTGGGAGTGGCTAGAGGAATGGCTATTGTAGATAAGTTGTCGGCAGAGTACAAACTGCCCAAGAAACGAATGATCATAAAAGACCTAATGGCATTAGCTGATACTATTCCAGAACCCTTAAGTTTTAATATAACAGGTTATACACCTCCGGAGACCTCTGAAGTGGCTGCAGATAGTAATTTTTTGGCACAGGTTCAGAGCTCTTTTAAAGACATTACCTACACTGATAAATTGGCCAAGTTTGATTATAATTCAGATGCGTTCAAACCTAGTAGAAGTTTTAAGATTTATGTAGATTCTCTTAATACTTATTTGAAGACAAATTCTAAAGATTATTTACTAATAATTGGACATACAGATACTAAAGGAGGGACCACTTATAATGCAAGGTTGGGTCTGGATCGAGCAAAATCTATACGGAAGTATTTAAAAAATGAAGGAATCCGAGCTAAGATTTTGGTGGAGAGTAGAGGGGAAACAAAACCATTGGAACAGGACGAAAATTCGGATGGTAGTTATAATCTTAAAGCAATGTCTAAAAATCGAAGGGTAAATATTTTAATAAAAACGGGAAATTGAGTATTATTGAGAGTTAAGCCTATTAATACAATGACCAAAAATGGTTTATGTTAATTAATAATTTCAACAACCTTATTTTTTATTTAAAAAAAGTACATTAATCCATTACTATGTTTGAAGCATTTCAAAAGCTATTTTCTTCTGGTGACAGCAATGAGACTATTGCATTGATTATATTAATGCTAATGTCTTTCCTTTTGGGGATTTTATTTTGGGCCTTGTTTGTACATTGGCCTAAGGCAAGAAAACTGAAAAAAGAAAATAAGGCCTTGACTGATAGGGCTAATCGATTAGAAAAAGAACATAAGGATATTAGTGAGCGCTATGCTGTGCAAGGTGCAAAGCTCAAACGTTTGGAAGAGGATTATGCTACAGCACAATCGAACTTAGAAGAAAAAAATGAGCGAATCAACCAGCAAGATAGAACGATTAATGAGTTGAGAGCAAGCTTGAAAGATGCTCGTCAGTATGCACAAGATCGCCAAGAGGAATTTAATGAATTGAAACGTCAGCGTAAATTCATTATGGAAGATAGCCGTGAGAATGCAGATAAAGCCGATCGAGCTTTATTGGCACAGAAACAAGCTTTGCGTAAGGTAGAAGAAATGAAGGGGTTGATAGAAGAGGTGGAGACCGAAAAGCAAAAAATAGTGAAGGATGCTATTTCTTTAGAGCAGAAGCATGCACAGTTGCTCAAAGACCTAAAGAATGCTAAGAAAAGTGTAGATATGCTTCAAGTTGACTTGAATGGAGCAATGGAGGAAGTTGGGGCACTCAAAAAACATAATGAGCAAATCAAAGCTTCATTGGGCGAAACGGGGGCAAGTTCTGAGAATCTCAAAGTTCAAAAACTAGAGCAAGAAGAGGAAAACCGAGAACTCAAAAAGACAGTAAAGGATTTAGAAACCAAACTTGCTGTCTATCTAGACAAAGAGGCTGCAGAGCGCAAAATAGAAGAAGACGAAAATGCAATGATGGAAAATGCTTTGCAAGCTACAGAATGGCATTTGAATACAGAGCCATTTTATGCTGATTTTGAGGAGGCTAATGATGGAGACACTTATATAGAGAATAGTCGAGCTTTAGAAGATTTTCTAAACGAGGATGAATCAGATATGGTGAATGCTCGTGGTTTGGATGCTGAAGAGGAGGTGATAGAGATAGATGATGATGAGCATGATGAATTGGAGCGTGCTTTAACTATTGCTGATGAGGCTATGAATATGCAAGGCTTATTCAATGATATAGATGAGGCTATTCTCCTTGAAGAAGAAGATGTAGTAGAGGGTGATCAACTGTCAGATGAAGAGTTGATGGAGCGTGCTTTGCAAAGCACTGGAGAGATGATTGAGGATTCAGATTTGTTTATGCCTTTGATGGGAAGTGACGAATTGGTAGAAGATGAAGACCAAATGAATAGCCGGTTTTTGAAAGATGAGGAAGAAATGTCGCAGCAAGCACGCAGTATGGGGGGAGAACAGGAAGAAGTGATAGAAATAGACGAGGCTGAAAATGCGGAAATGGATAAAGCGTTAGAAAGAGCACTTAGTGCTATTAATACAGAAGGTCTTTACTCACCAATTGATGCACAACAACTTTTGGACGCAAGCAGTGAGGAACTTCAAGAAATAGATCCTAAATACAAATCAGATATAGAGCGTATTGTGGCACAGGAAATAGGTGATCGTATTCCTATTGCCTCGGAAGAAGAGAAAGATGATTTGAAAAAAATTGAGGGTATTGGAATGTTCATAGAACAAAAACTCAATTTCTTAGGAATTTATACTTACAAGCAAATTACCTGTTTTGATGACTCTTTTATCGAGAAACTAACTCCCGCTATCGGTTTTTCGGAGAAAGCAATTCAACACAACAGATGGGTAGAGCAAGCTAAAGCTCTATTATCAGTAGAAGAAGGAAAGTAGAGTATAGTACAAACATTCTAATTAAAATCCAGTATAGGACATTGTTAGACAATGTCTTTGCCAAAAGCAAATAGCATAAAATATATGGTTGAACGTCCTGTCATATTGCTGACATTCGCTAATCAACAGGATGCTTACTTAGACAAGCTCAAAGATGAAAGCAAACGCTTAAATGATGTTTTGAGTTATCACCACGATAAAGGCACTATAGAGGTCTATCGGGAAGAAAGCACGACAATTGATGATTTAGGGAAGGCGATAGATCGCTTTGCTAATAGAATCGTTATGTACCATTATGCAGGTCATGCAGATGGGGAACGATTATATTTTGAAGAAAATGCTGGAAATGCAGATGGCTTAGCTTCCTTGTTAGGAAACTTACCTAATCTAAAATTAGTATTTCTTAATGGTTGTTCTACCAAAGATCAGGTAGAAAGTTTGTTGAACAATGGCGTGAAAGCCGTAATTGCAACAGCTGTACCTATTGATGATCTAAAAGCAGTATTGTTTGCCGAGAGCTTCTATAGAGCATTTGCCAACAACGCAACTGTAGAGGAGGCTTTTCAGAGAGCCGTATCCATAATAAAAACACGTTATGGAGGTAGTTTTGATGCTACTATTGTCCAAAAAGGCACAACTCCACTGTTTGGAGATGCAGAGGCAATGCCTTGGGGCTTGTATGCCAATACTGGTGCTGAAGATATTTTGCAATGGACTATACCTTCCTATTTTACCTCTAAGGTTACACGACCAGAAGATGTAGATTACAAAGTCAATCATTATTTGGCTGATATTATAGAGGGCATGATAGATCATGACCCAAAGATAGAAGAGCGAGCAGTAACAGAAGATGGTGAGCCTGTCGATGATCGAGATGCTTTAGCCCTTATTATTGAGAATTTTCCTTGGCCTATCGGTGTGCAGATTCGTTTGTTGGCCACCAAGGATGATGATATGGATAAACCTTCTGTGGAACGAATAAAGCAGCTAGTGAGCACCTATGTAGTCTCTAGCCAATTTTTGTTTTACATTATGATGTCTCAAATGTGGGATGAAAAGCGGAATAACTCCTTAGCCATGCAACGGTTCTTGGTAGATATGCTTTATCTAAATGAGCGAGAATTTAACCAGTTTGACTACTTCAAGAACTTTATAGAGGCCATAAAATTAGTGCAAGACTCTAATACAGAGCTTTTTGTAAGTGAGTTTGATGGCTTGTACAAGGAGTTTGAAAAACATGGCGATTTTTATAATGCCTATGAATATTTAGAGTCTCTAAAAAGCGCAATAAATACAGAACGTTGGGATGAGTTAAACACCAACCTTACACAGAAATGTGCTGATGGAGAGTACCATTTAAGTACACTCTTATATCATCTTGCTTTCTTTGTAAAATACGACTTGATTACGATACGAGATATTCATGTGGTAAACTATAGACATTTAGAAACTTCCTTTAATCACTATATCGGAAGATTAAATGTGAAGGTGACTGACTTAGCTGTAAGTCGAAGACCTAAGCCGAAAGCTTTTTCAGAATATGCCAATAATTCTTCTGTGGTCTTGACTCCTAACATGCAAGATCCTTCTGTGTTTTTGAATCTATCTCCTTTTATTATAGATAAAAATGCTTTTGGACAGGGTATGACCGAAGATAGAGCAACCGAACAACAGTTGTTTATCTATGCACATAGAGAAAAGAAAGAGTATAAATATTTCACAACGATACATAATATCTATAGAGTACAAGAGCGTCGATCTGATCAACTGCTAACCAGCGAAGGTAGTACAGGAGAGGCAGAAGATGGGAGAGGTTCTCGTAGAAGGCGACGGAGAAGAAGGGAAGAGCACAATATAGAGAGTACTTTTGAAGTGCTTAAAAGACAATTTGAATTATTTGAGAAAGATATGACAATCCGATAAATAGCTAACATTTTATAGTCAGGTGTTTATTAATATATACTAGCTTATGGCAAAAATAACGAACAGCCCCTTCAAGTTTTTAGATGCATACGGCAAAGAAGACGAAGAAATCTTTTTTGGCCGAAAACAGGAGACGGAAGAACTATACGATCGTATGTTCGAGACGAATCTTGTGTTGTTGTATGGAGCTTCTGGGACAGGTAAGACCAGTTTGATCAACTGTGGATTAGCCAACCAGTTTGAATCAACGGATTGGAATCCTATTTTTGTTAGGCTTCGTGGGCATGATATGATTGCTACACTCAAAGAAGAGTTGCGTGGTCATTGCATCACTAAACTTGACCAAAATGCGTCGGTCATTAAGTTAGTAAACACCCTGTATAAAGATTATTTTAAACCTGTATATATAATATTAGATCAATTTGAAGAACTCTTTATTCTAACAACCAAAGACCAACAAAAAGCATTTTTTGAAGAACTTTATAAATTACTAGAGGCACATTTACAATGCAAAGTCCTCATCTCTATGAGAGAGGAGTATATTGCCTACCTTTCGGAGTATGAAGATATTATTCCTACTTTATTTGATAATCGTTTGCGAGTAGAAAAAATGAATAGCACCAACCTGAAAGAGGTGATCATAAAAACTACTCAGGAGTATGATATACAAATGATTAAGCCTGATGAGGTAGCTACTCAAATAATAGAGAAGCTTAGAGATAAAAATCACCAGATTGATTTAGCCAATCTTCAAGTTTATTTAGATAGATTGTATCGTTTAGATGTAGAACGTAGAGGAAAAACGCAACGAAAAATTCAGTTTGATGATAATTTAATAAAACAAACAGGAGGTCTAGAAGATGTAATGTCGTCCTTTTTAGATGAACAATTGGACGTGCTAGAACAAGAACTAGTCAAAACTCAAAATGTCAAGCAAAAAGGAGTGCCTTTAGATATTTTATTTGCTTTAGTTACTGATAATGGAACAAAGCAAGCTGTAGATGTAGCACAAATCAAAAAACAGCTCAAAAGAGCCAAAAATATAGAGTCTAAAACCATTGATTATTGCATTAGCCGCTTCAAGGAAATGCGCATATTAAGAGAATTGTCACAATAATCATCAGTTCATGAAGTTTTCTAATAATGCTATATTTTTAGAAAAAATTACTACTATTTTTAGCTTGATAAAGTTAAAAATACACGAATTGTCACAATAATATTACAAAGGCTATAAACTAAAAAATTTGTAAAGGCGTTAAGAAAGTTGTAACTTATTGATACTAAAAACGTTCAATGTAGTGTAACTTATACTAAATAAGTTTGTACTCTATTGTTGTATCAAATACAAACTTATATAAAATTGGAAGCCCAAATAAAACTCCAATTCCTGAGATGAAAATAGAACTATCACACGATCTAATCGCCAAGAAAGTTTACGAAACAGCCTCTATTGAGGACAAGGCTAGAGCTAAAGCAGAGCAGATAGTCAAAGATCGATATATCTTTAGTCTAAATGCTACAAATTTTTATTTGAGCGATCAAGAACTGAAGTTTGTCAATCCTTATGTAAACGAAATCACACTTAGTCAAGAAGAAGCTTCCTTTGTCCGCAATAGTCGAAGACAGATAAATAAAATCATGAGAACTGCACGACTTAAGAATTACCTAATTATCGGATTAGTATGTATTTCATTATTTGGTTCTATAGCCGTATTTGAACACAATAGAGCCAATGAGGCTAGCGAGCTGGCACAAGAAACAACATTATACAATCAAAATTTGCAAGATTCTATTTTCTTCCTTCAGAGAGATATCAAAAAAATGGAAGAGAATACTGTAGCCGTTACAACTATACCTGAAGGTGCTGTAGAGTTAGTATCTATCCAATTTGTATGTACCGTGAAATCTAGTGATGGTCAACCCATAGAACAAGCAAGAATCAATTTGGGTGGAGCAGAAGTCAAAACGAATGCTCAAGGTAGCTTTGATAATCACTTATTGGTAGATAAGGTGGTTTTAGGAGAGGAGGTTTATGTGCAAATTCGACAAGATGGATATAGACCTTATACTCAAAAACTTATTATAACTGATAATGGCCCAGCTCACATAGAAGCAACATTAGAACAACTCTAGATTATAAAATAAAAGAAGAATAACTGCACTGCTTCCACAATATGAAGTAGTGTTTTTTTGTGGATAACACTAAATATTTATAACTTAGGAACAATTAAGAATTCTAATAGGTTGAAGTAGGTCAAACAACTATTTTTTTAAATAAATCTGCAATATTGTCCAGTAAGATAGAGCTATCGCACGATTCTTTAGCTAAAACTATATACGAAAAAGTATCTGCTGAGGATAAAAGGCGCTTAAAAGTGGCCAATTTTATCCATACTCGCTATGCCTATTATAATGAGAGTAGAACCTTACTTAAAAAGGATGACCTTCGCTATATTGCCTCTTATGTAGATTCTATAGACCTAACTACTTCTCAACTTAGATTTATAGCAATTAGTCGTTTTGCTAGTCGCAAACAAGCTATTGCTACATGGGCTGTTGCTATTGCTATATTAATCACATTTGTAGTCTTGTGGAATAGAGCTCTAGAGTGGGGCAAAAAGGAGAGTTTAGCTCGAATGGATTTAAATGAAAAAAAGATTGAGTTAGATACTAAAATAGCCTACCAAAAAATATTGATCGACTCTTTACGCTATAAGGATAGTTTACACGAAGTGCTGATAATGCAGGCAAACGATGCAGATTCAGCAAAACAACTGTCAAGAGCAGAATTGCAAGAAGCGCTAAATGAAATGGCTATTTTGACAGAACAGCTAGAAAAAACAAATAAACAATTAAAAGTTGCTCAAAAAGCCTTAGAAGCATCCTTGATAGAAGAAAAAGCAGCACGACAACGTATCCAAAAAAGCTATAATAAACTCAATTCTAGAGTGTCGGGGCAGAGTGGTTCTCATAAGTTGAGTAGAGCAGCACAAAAATTTCTCTCTAAAGAAAGACCTTCAGAGTCTGACTACAAAAAAGCCTTCCAATTGGCTAGAGCAGCATGGAATATGGATAAAGACAACAGTCAAGCTATGGATATTATTAATCTGATTGGGCACAAAAAAGTACCTAAAAATTCAGGTGGATATTTATCTAAGGATATTCCAAAAGTAACCTACTCTCATTCTAAAATAAAAAGAATTATCCAAGAAGTAGATGCTAAAAAACGCTATGGATCTATGGGGAAAAGTGACCTAGCAAGGTATCTTCGATAGGAATGCAGCATCAAAATTTTTTTAGCTCATTATATTATTGTATTTTGTATGAGTAGGAATAAGTAAGATGTTAGCTTACCAAACATAATACAATTAAATTTTGATACAGTGAAGGTCGAAATCTCACATGATACATTAGCTAAGAAGGTCTATGAAAAATCTTCTGCGCAGGATAAAATGCGCTTGAAGGTTATTAATTTTATTAGGACAAGTCACATCTATTATCAAGATAGTAGTGTGCTACTCAAGCAAGATGACCTCAACTACATCAATCCCTATCTCAAAGATATTACACTCAAAGAAGAGGAACTCCATTTCATCAAAAAAAGTAAAGATGCAGCTAAGCGTAAGTTTATTTTTGCAGTATTAGGGGTTATTGTTGTTATCGCTACATTACTTATATTTTGGAGGCAAGCGGTTAATGGTAAAAATGAGGCAGATAACCTTAAGACAGATGTGATTGCAAAAAATGCTAGTTTAACTAGAACTGTTAAGCAGTTGGAAGAAGAGAAGAGGTTAGGCCAGAAATATTTAGACGCACTGGATGATAAAACCAACATAATTAATATTCAAAATGATACTATTAAGGGCTTGATGTTGAATTTGGCTCAGCAGCGAGATTCTTTGCAAGAATTAACGATTTTGCTGGCGGCTAAAAATGAAACACTTCAAGAAGAGAAAGAAACAATAAGCCAAGAAAAAGAAGTTATCGCCAAAGAAAAAGAAAAGATAGCGAAGGATAAAGATCTTATCGAAAAGTTGATGAAAACAGCCGAAGAAGAACGAGCGATAGCTCGATCTGCTGCTTTGAGTAGTTTTGCTAGGATAGCTTATGAGAGTGGTGATGAAAAATATGCATTTCGTTTAGCGGCTACCTCTTGGGAGCTCAATCATGACAATAAACAGGCTTGCAATGTACTCTATGATTTGCACAATCCTAATATCTCTTATCCAGAACAACATAGCGCCAATAAGTACCCCAAAATGCCTGTAATTATAAAGAAACAAAAGGCTAAATACAAAACAACAGAGCTCTCAGATAGAGAAATCAAGAATATTTTTACAAAAAATAATAGGAAGATAAGTAGTAGTGTGCAATCTATGCAAATAGAACAAAAGCAGTTGCAAAATAAACTCAAAAATCAAATCAAAAACCTACAAAATCGCAGAGGCAATTAGCAGTTTTGTAGCAAGGAAATTATAAATAATAAACCTGTAAAATGTACACCCATTTTACTAAACCTAATTAAAACTATGGCTAAGAATAATGTATATGCCCTGTTTGTGGGGGTAGATGCCTATGATAGAACTAGTGGTATCTCACACCTATCTGGTTGTGTTAATGATGCTAAACGGATGATGGCCTATCTAGATGAAAACATTGATAAAGATCAATATAAATTTCATACGGTCACTCTTTTTAGTGAACGAGGCAAGACTGATGAGAAAACCTTTGGTGCAATCTTACCAACTAGAGCAAACATTTTGGAGCAATTCAATAAACACCTGATTAATAAGGTGAAAAAGGATGATTATGCCATCTTTTTTTATGCAGGACATGGTACTACCGAACCTGCTCATCCATATTTTAATGAACCAACAGGGACCGTACAAGCTTTAGTCCCTTATGATGCACGAGTGAAAAAAAATGGACAAGAAGTGCGTTGTATTTTAGATAAGGAAATACGGTTTTTAATCCGAAAATTATGGGAACGATCAGACAATTGTGAAAATATCATCTTTATCCAAGATTCTTGTCATTCTGCAGGCGCTTCTCGTATGGCAGAGGCTGTCAAGTCTATTAACAATGCTATGAATAAGGCTAAAGAAGCAGGAATAGAAGGAGTAGAGGCATTTGAAGAAACTAGTACGAATGGAGACACCTCTAAAGATACTTCTGTAACAACAACTACAGACGATGATGAAATTAATGGTTACCCAAAAGCTATTTGGGATAAGTTAACTGGTCAAGAACAAGCTACACTCAAGCATGGAGGAAGTTATGATAGTTTAAAGCTAAAAGCAGAAGGAAATGATGCTGTTAAAGAACTCATTGAGAAAGTAGATGCTTTGATGAAAGAACATCAAGATAATGTAGCTGAAAAGGAATCAAAAGTAGATTACCCTCAAGAGGTTTTAGAGCAATTGAGCGCAAGCGAACAAAAAGAGTTGAGTTTCTATAAGAATGGAATTCAAAAGGGATCTGATTTAGATAAAAAATTAGAGAAATTGATGGCAGAATATGCCGAAAATCAGAAGCCACAAGATGAAAATAGAGATGGGGAAGAGGAACTAACTGTAGAAGCTAAGCCGGAAGCTCGGTTTTTGCCCCCAAATGGAGCTGGTCATATAGAATGGGAAGAAGGAGATCAAGCTATAAAACAAATAATGAGCTTGTATAGTGGTTTTGATATCAAAAGTAGAGGAGGAAGCAATAATTCGCAACAAAAAGAACCTTTTGATGTAGCCTTCCCTCAAGGTAATCACTTGCATATGGCAGCTTGTAGTTCATATCAGTATGCTTACGAAATAAAACACACAGATCCTGTGACTGAAAAAGCTTACAGAGGAGGCGTTTTTACAAATACGATATTATCCTTACTCCAAAAGTCTAAAAATAACATCTCTTATCATGATCTTTTTAATAGAGCAAAATTAAGTATAGATGGGGTTTTTAAACAAACGCCTGATATGTATGTAAAAGGGGATGTTAGTAAACGCTATAGTTATTTTTTAGGCGATGCGATTCAACGAGAAATTACCGAAATATCTAGTGATTCTTATAATGTAGAATATAATACTAAAGAAGGTTGGTTTATAGATGCAGGAGAAATGCAAGGTTTGCCTAGAACAGAAGGTAACGTCAGTTTTATACCTGTATATGTATATGAATTAGGCGAAGAGGAAACAAATTTAGAAGATAAGACTCCAAATGCTTATTTAAGCCCTGTTTTTGCCCACAAAAGCATGCTCTATGCTGATGAAAATAAAGTGAATGAGCAAGGAGAACCATTGTTGACACTCAAAGAAGGGACATCTTATAAGGCTTATATTAGCCCTAAATGGCATCGCCGTCGCAGAGTGCGTGTCGCTGTGGATAAACCTATAATAACACATGATATAGCCAATCATCTTGCTAGTCAAGATAGATTTACTACTGTAGAAAGTCTTCAAGAAGCAGATTATAGTATTCGAACAGAAAAAGGAAGTTATTTTTTATTTAAAATAAAGAATGGTCAAGAGGAATTATTGAGTACGTTCACTGCTTATTATAGGACAATTAAAAAAATTGAGTATATAGGTGAAAAGAAAGGAGGAGCAATTAAAATACCAATAGCTATAGCAAAGAAGACAACATCTATAACAAGAAAAAAAACAACTGTAACCAATTACTTTAAAAAAGTTGCAATAAAAAAAATATTAAGCGATGGAACTGAATCTCTAGATGAGCCTACAGAAGGTGCTTTTAAAGAAGATACAAAGGATGAGAAGAGAAGGACAGTTTCTTATGAATTAGCAGCAGGGTATTGTGTCAGAGGAACAGAGGTTATTCTGAAGGCTCTATTGACGGATAATGATGCTGATTTGATAAAGATAAAGTTATATGAAACTGAGGCGAAAAATCCATTTAAGGATTTTAGGATAAAAAATAATGCTGAGCTAGATTATTATAATACTTATATCAATTGGATTGATAAACCAGAAGACAATGTAGGGAAAATAGATTATTGGATAGGTTATGATGGAGCTCGATATTTTGTCTATGCAGATGGCGACATAGATAAACAACCAATCTTCAAGCAAACAAGAGATACTAACGATACAGCTGCTTGGGAAATTATTGCCGCTTTGCAACATATGACGAAATGGTATACAGTAGCCGGGTTCAAAAATAAAATACAAACGGAAGTATTTAAGAATCGAGATTTGATGCTTCAACTCAAGATTTATCAAGAAGGAGCACAGCTAGAAGGAGCTAAACATATAGATGTCACTGTTGACCTACAAAGAGGAGTATATCAAGTCGCAGGAAAGGCAGCTAAACCATTATTTTCTAAGGAAGGAAAAGGCATTCAAGATGAAGAAATTTTCTTTTTGAAAAACCCTAAACTAAAAGACCAGAGGAAACTCCATAGCTATGGCTTAAGTGGATTTAAATATGGTTTAGTATTTACTAATGGAGAAAAACTAAATGCAAGGGTTCCAGATGAAATAAATCAGAGGTTATTTGCTTCTATGATGATTCTGGATGATAGTTATGGAATCAGAACTATGCAAAGTGAAAATGGCTGTAAGGAGGTTGTAATGAGAATGAGAGATACCCAAAAAGAAGGTGTTGGTCAGATTACAATAAATCAAGATATATTTGATATGCCTCAAGCTATGAAGGATAATCCTAAGATAAAGGAGACACAAATAATACTTAAGATTTTTGTAGCTTTTGCAAGTTTTGATGTATCTAAATATATGCAAGATGGCTTAGAGCCACCGATTGATTTTAGTAATATTACAGGTATTCCTAAAATAACATGGGAAGGTGTAGCAGATACTCGTGGATTGATAAATGTGCGACCTAGAAGCGCAGACCCTGGGGGATGGGCTGCTTATCATATTCCTATAATTATAAATAGAGATGGGCCTAAAGAGGAAATACCTATAATAAATAATAATCCCGATGGCGCACCTGAAGAAAAAGAAGAAGATTTTTAAGATATAAACATACAAGATGGCTGCTCTACTAAGGGCAGTCATTTTTGTATTATACAGTACATAGTGTAGCTAATCAATTTGCCAACTAAACAAATAATCAGCTACCACCCATTTTAATAGCCCTACACAAACAATACATTATCAGTTAAATAAAATTCTAGCTAATCCTTTAGTATACCTTACCTCAATACATCTCCTCAAAAGGAATCTGCAAAATAACCTTAGTCCCAAGAGCAACACCATTTTCTTCTAAATCCTCATAAGTCAGCCCCAAGTCGCCCTTATAGATTTCTTGTAGAATTTGGAAGCGAGTCTGAGTAGATTGCACCGAGAAAGATTCATGCGCCTTTTTCTGTCTATCCTTTATAGCCTGAGCCTGCTTGCGACCAATACCATTATCCAAAATAGTACAAGCCAATACCGAGTCATCCTGTTCTAAAGTAATAGTGATAGATTTGGGTCCTTTTTTATGCAAAAGACCATGCTTTACAGCATTTTCCACAAAGGGCTGAATCAGCATAGGAGGTATTTTGATATCCTCCACGCCATTGCGCACAATAGTATATTCAAAATCCTTTCGGAAGCGGAGTTTTTCTAGTTCTAAATAGAGTTCTATAAGTATAATTTCATCATCAATATCCAGCATATCCTTGTCAGAATAGTTAAGCGTACGACGCACCAAATTCGAAAACTTGACAATATAAGTATAGGCATCCTCCAGCTTTTCGGTCAAGATAAGAGCCTGTATAGAGTTTAGTGCATTGAATATGAAATGTGGATTCATTTGAGATTTAAGCGCAGTCAACTTAGAGCTCAAGAGTTCCTGTTTTTGTTTATGTTCAGCTCGTTGTTTCTTTGCCCTACGCTGATAAAACCAACTCACAGCACCAACTAAACTTCCTGAAACGAGTATATAAAACCACCAAGTTTGCCAAAAAGGAGGGTTGATACAAAAGCTATACAAAGTCACAGGACTACTAATCCCATCTTCATTTATAGCCTTTACCCTAAAAGTATATTGACCTGTAGGCAAAAAAGGATATTTAGCCTCATTGTTGAGATAAGAAGTACTTACCCAATCTTTATCTACATGATCTAGTTTATACAAATACTTCAAACTGTTGAGGTGTCGGTAAGCCTTAGCTTTGAACTGAAAGGTGATTTGATTTTGATCATATTCAAGTTCAAATGCATCCTTTGGCCAAATAGAATCATTGACCATAATAGTTGTCAACTCTATATAAGGAATGGTCGAATTCGGCAGTATCTTATCCAATTGCAATTGCTGTAGCCCTTTGTTGGTAATCACACTCAATTCCTGGCCAAACACATCAAAGTCTGCAATTTTGTTAGAGAGCAAACCATCTGTAGTATTGATCGTTTTTATAGATTTAGTTTCTGTATTATAAACCTGGATTCCTTTATCATGAGCAATATAGAGCAAATGTCCTTTGAGTAAAAGTTTCTTAATATTGTTAGAATATAAGCCCTTTTGTATTGTTATTTTATCCAAAATTTTAGAACCACTAAGTTTTAATATGCCCTCAGTCGTTGTCCCAATCCAAGTGTGTTGAATATCTCCAACTATGTTGCTAGCCATAACAGTCGGAGTCATTTTTTTTGGTCTACCATTTTTGAAACTAAAAAGCCCATTAGTTGTTCCAAACCAACTTAGTTGATGACTATGGTCATAGTAGGTGCAATTGGAGCGAGTTGCAATAAGTTTTGTGATTTTTTCTGTCTTTAAATCATAAAGATAAGCCCCCATGCTTGAGGCGATTAAATAGCGTTGCCTATCAATAAAACAAATATCTTTAATACTCGAAAAAGTGGCTGGATATGTGGTTTTAGATAATAGATTAAATAGACGACCTTTTTGGGTGTTATTGCTAAGTAGTAGATTAGATTCAGGAATGTATTTGAGTAATACGCTAGGAAAAGTTAGGCGCAAAAAAAGTTCTGAACTGCCTAAAGAATCAAACTGATAAACATTGCCAGTAGATGAACCAATATATAGATTTCCCGTCTTGTTGTAAGCCAGTTTTATAGGTGTCTCGCCCTCATTTTCTACCAAAGGTGGATAGGTTGTTATATCCAAATTAGGAATAAACAACAATCCTTTACCAAGTGTACCAATCCAGATACTCTTTTCTTTATCTATAAGCATTCTACCAAACCTATAGGACCTTAATATTTTTTGATTATTATAGAATAATTGATCTTTAGGAGTAGAAAGCCAACCACCTCCATTATGGTCTGTGTACAGTATTTTATCAGAAGTTTGTTGTCTATAGATGATACTTGAACTAGGGGAGTTGTATTGTGTTGCTAATTGCATAGCTGTTTTAGACGCCTCTTTTTTATATAGAGTGTGTGAATTTTGTTCAAAACAATACCATTCGTTCTGAAAGGAGAAAAAGGAGTAATAGGAGAATGAAGGATTGTGAGGAAAGGTACAATAAAAATTGAACTGCTCTCCATCCCAAAGATAAGCACTATCAGAGGCTAAACTATGATACAATATAGTCCCTTGTTCATTTTGACTAAGAAAAGAGGTTCCCTTATTGTTAGACACCATCTTTTGAAGACTATCGTTGATCAAGAATATTGTATTAGAAGAAACCAATAAATTATTATTATGGTCAAAATACATGGTCATATTATTGGAAACCAGACTATCAGGTAGTTCATAGTATAGATGCAAGGAATCTTGATCTATTTTAAATATTTGGCCACTCAAGTTGAAACAAAATAGAGTATTAGAGTGGTCTTTGGTTAAGCCAAATAAGGACTTTCGTTTTTGTTTAGAATTGGAAAAATATTGAAATTCGTAACCATCATATTTGCATAGAGATTTATCGGTAGCTAACCAGATATTGTGCGCAGTATCTTGGATCATGCTATATATATCTGTTCCAGAGAGCTCTTCCTCTCCAATTATTCTATAAGAAGGGTCTTGAGCATAGTTTTGCCCAAGCACACAACACCAAATATAGACCACAGAATATATCTTAAACCAATTTTGCATGGACTAAAGGTAAAAAATGATTGTAGAATAATTAATAATACAATAGTATATTAGCTATTGTAGCTAAGATTTCCGATTTTTGTAACTTAAAGACTTAATATCTATTCTAGAATATAGATTTTAGAACTACAATCAACGCCATCAAATTTAGGACATTAATCTATGCAATCTACTATCAAAGCCATATTAGTCGATGATGAGGAAAGTGCAAGAGAAGTACTTTCCAACTTACTTGCTCGATTTTGTCCAGAGGTGGAGATTTTAGATACCTGCTCAGATGTGCTTCAGGCTGTAGAATCTATCAAAAAGCATAAACCAGAAGTGGTGTTTTTGGATATTGAAATGCCTAATTATAATGGCTTTGAGCTCATGCAGTTTTTTGAGAATATAGATTTCGAAATTGTATTTGTTACGGCTTATGAGCGTTATGCTATACGAGCATTTGAAGTAGCCGCTATCGATTATTTGCTCAAGCCTGTAGATATCTCTAGACTAAAAGAAGCTATAGCTAAACTGCATACCAAATTGCAGACTCACCAAATGAAAGAGCAGTATCAAGTGCTTATAGATGGGCTCAAAAACAGAGAAGTGAAAAGCATAGTCATTTCTACCCAAAATCAGCGTTATGTATTGCCTACTACAGATATTGTAGCTATTAAAGCACACGAAGCTTATTGCCATATTTACACTATAGAAGGTAAGGAATATATGGTGAGCAAACACCTCAAACATTACGAATCTATATTAGAAGATACTCATCATTTTTTTCGTACTCACAAGTCTTGGCTTGTTAATATAGAATACATCCTCAGCTATTCTAAGACCAATCTAGAAATCCAATTGCAAACAGGAATTATTGCAAAACTTTCTAAGTACAAAAAAGCAAGTTTTAAGGAGCTTATTAAGGTCAAAAAATAAGATAAATTTACAAAAGTAATAATGTGTTTTTTCGTAATTTCTAGGAAGAATTGACCTTTTTATGTCCATTCCTCAACCCAATTGTCCATTCCTCAATCGCTTTTGGAAATATGCCTTTCTTTGATGTATTATTGCTGCTTAAGATCTATTAATAAGAACTATAAAAAATGACAATGAGCAAGCAAATACTACTTTTAACTTTAACCTTACTAAGCTTTGCACTCCAAGCACAAGTTTATGTAAATACTAATGCAACAGGAACCAATGATGGAACATCTTGGACTAATGCTTATACTAGTCTTCAAAGCGCACTGGAATCATCCACAGCAGGAACCCATATTTGGGTAGCTCAAGGTACTTATAAACCAAGCAAGGATCAGACAGGAAGTATTCCATTATATGATAAAAACAAAACATTTGTTATTCCTGATAGTATCCAAGTATATGGAGGCTTTTTGGGAACCGAAACATTATTAACACAACGCAATTGGAAACTTTATCCAACTATTTTAGAAGGTGACTTAGGTGGAGGAATTAATACAGTCCATGTTGTATATCTGAAACCTAGTGGAACCTCTGTTCAAACAGTATTAGATGGAATGATCGTCCAAAATGGAGCAGCAGACAATTCTTCAGGCGGCGGCTTGTACTCAAATTATTACTGTTACGCTGTTATTAGAAATTGTATATTTAGAGATAATTCAGGTCGTGATGGTGGGGCTATATATATAGGTAATCAGGGTTCTCCTCAAATAATAAATTGCGAATTTATTAATAATGGTACAACATATCACTCTTCAAAAGGAGGAGCTGTTTGTTTGAACTATGTAGATAGCTGTAAGGTAATTAATTGTTTATTTTATAATAATACTTGTACTTATGCAGGTGGAGGATTATATGTTATTGGTGCAAACAATGAAATTAGCAATTGTACTTTTGTAGGGAACAGTACTGGACCCGCAAATAAGATTGCTAAAGCTTTAGCATGCTATGGTACAGCAACACACCTTTCAATGGTCAATAACTGCATTTTTTATGAGAATTATCCTGCAACACAGAATGATGATTTTGATGGTAGTTATGCAGATATAAAAAACTGTATAAGTGAACTAGGGACAGCAAATTACACCTTAACTAGTGGTGGTGGCCTAAGCAACCTAATTTCAGGAGATCCTTTGTTTATTGACCCAAGTAATGAAAACTATAATATAGAATGTAATAGCCCTGCGGCTGATGTAGGTGACACAACTGGTGTAACAGTCAATAGCATAGATTTAGATATGCAAATAAGGATCTTTAGATCTAAGATTGATTTAGGTGCTTACGAAAATCAAGATGTAGTTGGTATAGATGCATCAGACCTAAATATTTGTATGGGGGATTATGTTACATTAAGTGGAACTTGTGATAGTGCTTATACTTGGACAAATGGGGTTGTTGATGGAGTTGCTTTTATTCCTTCTGTTACTACTACTTATACTTGTACAGGTGTGCAGACAGGACAAACAGCCCAAGTTACCATTCGTGTAATAACACTTGCTGATGAAACAGTTAATGCTGCCAACAATAGGGTTTGTATGGGAGAGAGTACAACAGTAGCTTTGGGTAGTTCAAAACTAGGCGCATCTTATTTTCTAATTGATGATTCAACAGATTTAATCGTGGATGGCCCCTTTGCAGGAACAGGAACCGGGCTTAACTTTAATACAGGAGCTATTAATGACACCACTACTTATAATGTTTATGGAGGAGTTAATACCATTGAAAAAACAATAAATAAAGCATTGTATTTTAATGGGTCTCAAAAAATAACTACACTTACAAATATCCCTACTACCAACAATTATTCTGTAGAAGCATGGATTTATCCTCAAACTAAAAGTACAAGCCATGTGATTATGTCAACATATCGCAATGTAAGTAGCTCAACAACTCCTTATAGTCAATTTATTTGGAATGTTACAACTACAGGAGCCTTTAGCCTTACTACAAGAACGGCATCAACTTATGGCTCAATAACTACACCTGATGTAGTAACCCACAATGCATGGAATCATGTTGCAATGACATTTGATAATGGTACAATTACTTTTTATGTAAATGGGATTGCAGTACATACAGGAGCTATAACTCCAACATCTTATACAACAGGATATGGCCTTTATTTAGGTGGTAATAACTCAAATACCTATAAACTAAAAGGAAAAATGGATGAAGCACGTATTTGGACTAAAACCCTTACTGCTTCAGAAGTTCTAGCTAATATGAATGCTTGTTTGGATGGAACGGAAACTGATCTATATGCTTATTATGAATTAGAGGAGAATGGAACAGCTACAACTACAATCGACAAAGTTGCTGGCGAAACTGCATATTTAGGAGGAACTACTTGGGTTGATGGAGTTGTGGGATGTGAAAATGAAGTAGCTTTCCCTAAAGGAAGCTCTTTAGAGTTTAGTGGTTCTTATGAAAAAGTTACAACCTCTTATTCTATGCCTACTACTACAAACTTCTCTGTAGAGGCATGGATTAATCCTATTGCAACCACGGGTAAAAAAATTATATCTAATTATAGTGGCTCTGGAACTTTGAATGCAGGTGAGTTTTACTTTGATACCTATAATACAACTAATAATGGTCAAGGGTTAAGATTTACAATAGGAAACTCAACTACAACAGTTGCTAATGTATTGACTTTGGGGGAATGGAACCATGTGGCAGCGACATTCAATAATGGTGCGATTACTTTATATGTGAATGGTATTAGTGTAGGCACAGGAAGCGGAAGTACATCTGCTTTAGTTTCTACTGCTCAAACTGTTACGTTAGGAGAGGATGCAACTAACGGAACTAGTGAGTTTTATCAAGGGCTAATGGATGAAGTGCGTATTTGGAATAAAACATTGAGTCTATCAGAAATTAATTCTAATATGAATGAATGTTTGTTGGGGACAGAAGCAGATTTATTGCTTTATTACAACTTTGAAGAAGGTATGGGGAGCACTTTATCTGGATACCCTACAACTACAGCTAATGATGGAACATTAACTTATAATGGATCAGTTACTACTACTATGAATTGGGAAGAGGGGAGTGTTAGTTGTGCTTCTACTTGTGAGCAAGAAATGACGCAAAAAGTAACGATCATACCTGTTGTGCCAGATACAAGTGTTACCCAAGCAGGTGTTACACTTACTTCAAACGCTACAGGCTTGAGTTATCAATGGATAGATTGCAATAATAGCAATACTCCTGTAGGTGGCGCAACCAATCAAGGTTTTACACCTAGCTCAAGTGGAGATTATGCCGTAATAGTTACAGATGGAGGTTGTTCAGATACTTCTGCTTGTTTCAATGTTGTAGTAACAGGAGTAGAAACATTAGACGCACAAAATCGTGTAGTCGTTTATCCTAATCCTACTACTGGACAATTAACGCTAGATTTATTTAAGCAGCATCAAGGGGTTCAAGTCGCCGTGAGTAATATTATGGGACAAAAAGTATTAGAAACTCAATATAATACTACTCAACGTATAGACCTACAACTAGAAGGAGCGAGTGGTCTATACTTTGTAAATATAAAATCAGCAGAAGGGCTCAATAAAACCATTCGAGTCATAAAAGAATAATTATTTAGAATAGAGCTGTCCTTAGCTAAAAACTGGCTTGCATTTTATATAGAAATGCAAGCCATTCATTGTTTATAAATACCACTCATTGCTTCAAACTGTCCATTCATAAACTAAACAATGCCATTCGTCAATTCTCCTAACAAAGTAGAATAAGAAGACCTACTTTTGTAATTGGGAAAATTATAAAACTAATAGACTAAATTAAAGATTAAAGAGAAATGAGAAAAATTTTATTAAACATTTTGGCTATGGCACTCTTTAGTGCGATAGGGCAAGCACAAACAATCTATGTAGATGCATCTGCCTCAGGTGCTAATAGCGGAGCCTCTTGGGCAAATGCTTATACAGATCTACAAACTGCATTAGGAGCCGCTACTAGCTCCAGTGAAATTTGGATAGCCGCAGGTACTTACAAACCACATGCTTCTGATCGTAATATTGCTTTTGCTATACCTTCTGGTGTAGAACTTTATGGAGGATTCAATGGTACAGAAACAATGCTTACACAACGCAATCCAACTACTAATGTTACTGTGTTGAGTGGGGATTTGAGTGGCAATGATAATACCACTATTCTAGAGACAGAGCCTACTCGTAATGATAATTCTTACCATCTTGTAACAATCATAGGAACTCAAACAGGAGTTGTTATAGATGGGTTTACACTTACTGGAGCTAATGCGAATGGTGTACAAGTACATACCTCTGCAGCAAATAGCTATAGTACCAAAAGAGGGGGGGCTATCTATGTAGATAAAACTACTAGTGGTACACTGACAGCTTCTGTAAGAAACTGTGTTTTTGAGAAAAATACAGCAGCACAGGCGGCTTGTTATGCCCATTGGAACCATTGGGGAGTTGGCAGCACATGGATGGATGTAGATTTTACGAATTGTGTATTTAGAAATAATTATTCTGCGGAATATGGAATTATTATATTAGCAGGAGGAGCAACCTATGGTCAACGCACAAGAGGTGAGTGGGTCAACAACTTATTTCATGATAACTCAACAGGAAGCAAAGGTGGAGTACTCTATGTTTCAGGAACTACCGCTAATGCAAATAAGTTTGTAAACAATACTTTCCACAATAATGTATGTGCTACTGCGGCTGATGGTGATGCCGTTTATGCTAACAATGCAAGTAGTGTAAGATTTCATAATAATATTTTTACAGGAGTAACCAATGAAGCGTTTTATGTTGGTGGTGCTTCTGCTAATATCAGTAACAACCAAATAGAAGGAGGTGCTAATATTGGTGTGAACACGATCGATCAGACTGCAACTTACACCAATGCTGCTGCTGGTGATTTTTCTTTGACTGACCAGTCTTATGCTGTTGATGCTGGAGATAATGCTGCTCTTACAACACCTATTTTAGCAGGTACTTACAGTACTGACTTAGCTGGAAATACACGTACCCAAAATACAGAGGTAGATTTAGGAGCTTTAGAATCTAACTTAGATGCACCAACGCTAACAACCCCTTCTAGTTATAGTAAACACATTCAAGAGCCTGATTTTGCTTTGAATACAACTAGCAACAGTACAGGAACCATTAGCTACAGTGTACTTAGTGGTACTTCTGTGCAAGTAGCAGGAAATATGGTATCTATTGTAGATACTGGTGAGACCGTAATAGAAGCTACAATTACGGCTGCTGCTGGTTATTCTGTAGCCAGAAAAGAAATTACAGTAGATGTAGCAGTTTTGCGTTGGTATGTAGATGCTTCTGCTACAGGAGCAGGCACTGGATTTGACTGGACAGATGCTTTTACAACTGTAGAAGATGCAGTAAATGCCCCAACTGACGAATCTAGCGAGATTTGGGTGGCTGCAGGTACATATAAACCTACCTCAACAGCAGATAGAGCTATTAGTTTTAATTTGAAAGATAACCATACTGTATATGGAGGTTTTGCAGGTACAGAAACTATGCTTACACAGCGCGATGCTGCTACTAATGTTACTATTTTGAGTGGAGACTTGAGTGGTAATGACAATAGTACAATTTTAGATACAGAGCCTACTCGTAATGATAATTCTTATCACCTTATAAAAATAGTAGGTAATCAAACAGGAGTTATTCTTGATGGTTTTACACTTACTGGAGTTAATGCAAATGGGGGGACAGGCCATACTTCTACTGCCAATAGCTACAGCAATAAAAGAGGTGGAGCTGTCTATGTAGATAGAACTAGTACTGGAACTTTATCAGCAAGTATAAGCAACTGCATTTTTGAAAAAAATACGGCAATTGAAGCAGCTTGTTATGCACACTGGAATCATTGGGGAATTGCAAGTACATGGATGGATGTAGATTTTACCAATTGTGTATTTAGAAACAACTATTCTGCTGATTTAGGTATTATCCTATTGGCAGGAGGAGCTAGTTACAATCAACGCACAAGAGGAGAATGGGTGAACAACCTATTTTATAATAATACTACAGCTAACAAAGGTGGTGTGCTTTATGTATCAGGAACGAATGCTAATTTAAATACATTTGTAAATAATACTTTCCACAATAATGTTTGTACGAATGCTGCACATGGTGATGTTGTCTATGCAAGTTCTGCAAGTTCTGTTAAGTTTGAAAACAATATTTTTGCAGGAAATACTAATGATGCTTTTTCCATAACAGGCACTTCTCCAACTATCCGACGTAATTTGATAGAAGGTGGTTCTTTTGTTACTGGAACAAATAATGTTTACAAAACGGCTGGATTTACTAATGCTGCTGCTGCTGACTTTACACTAACCAATCAATCTTATGCTGTAGGAACTGGAGATAATAGTTATTTGCCAGCTGGTCATACTACTGATTTTGCAGGAAATACTCGTATCCAGAATACTACTATTGATATGGGAGCTTATGAGTCTAACTTAGACGGTGCAACTTTAGTATTTACCAATAACTTTACTAAAGCAATGAGTGACCCTGATTTCTCTATTGCTGCTACTTCTAACAGTTCTGGAGCTATCACTTATACAGTAGTAGAAGGTATTTCTATACAATTGACAGGAGCAATGGCTGATATTGTAGATGCTGGTACCTCAATCATAGAAGTAAATGTGGCAGGAGATGCTACACACAATCCTGCTGTAGGATATATTACAGTAGATGTTGTAGCAAACAACTTTTTTGTAGATAAAGATGCTACAGGTGACAATACAGGAGAGTCTTGGACCAATGCTTTCAACAAGCTAGAAGATGCTTTAGCAGCAACAGGACAGACAGAAGTTTGGGTAGCTACAGGTACTTACAAACCTGCTGTAACAGCCAGAGATAGTTTCTATGTAGTTCCTACTGGATACAAAATTTATGGAGGTTTTGATGGTACAGAAACGGAAAGAACTCAACGTGATCCTTCTGTTAATTTCACAGTATTGACTGGAGATTTGAATGGTAATGATAATGGTGTGATTAGTACTACAGAGCCTAGTCGTAGTGATAATTCGTATCACCTAATATACATCAAAGGTAGTCAAAGTGGAGTTGTTATAGATGGTTTTATCTTTAATGGTGTTAATGCAAATGGACCAAGTGCACATACCTCTCCTAGCAATAGTTATAGTCATAAAAGAGGTGGTGCTATTTATGTAGATCCTAGTCCAGGAAATACTATTACAGCTATAATAAGCAATTGTATATTTGAGCGAAACACTGCTGAAGAGGCAGCTTGTTATGCTGTATGGGGCAGATGGAGTGGAACTAACTCTACTGCTGATGTAGATTTTGTAAACTGTATTTTCAGAAATAATCACTCTACTAAGTTTGGTCAAATATTAATATCTGGTTCAACTACTTACAACATGAGCCGTCGTGGAGATATCGTGAATTGCTTGTTTTATGATAATAGTACTACCGAAAAAGCTGGTGTATTGTACCTTGGAGGAAGTACTGCTTGTAACTATACTGTAGTGAATAATACATTCTATAATAATGAGTGTACTAATGGTACTGATGGAGATGCTGTTTATGCAACTACAGCTAGTAGTGTAGAGTTTTATAATAATATCTTTTATGGTATGGCTAATGATGCTTTCTATATCACAGGAGCTGCACCAACTATTACCAACAATCTAATCCAAAATGGATCTGCTTTAGGTACCAATACTACAACAGCTGACCCTATGGTAGTCAGTGTAGCTGGTGGAAACTTTAGCCTTTCGGCTGCTTCTCCTGCTTTGGATCAAGGAAACAATACATTTATACCAGCAGGTATTACAACAGATTTGGCTGGGAATGCTCGTATCTTGAATACAACTGTCGATTTAGGAGCTTATGAAGGTATGGCTGTAGTTTCTAGCGTAGAGGATTTGAACGAGGTTAAGAACGAAATGGTTAAGGTATATCCGAATCCTACTCGTATGGGCTTGACTATTGATACGGAAGAAGCTATCGAAACTATCCAAGTATATAATCTAAACGGTCAACTCTTGAAACAACTACAAGGTAACCAAAGACAAGTAAATGTGGCTGAATTGCCAGCAGGTGCTTATATACTACAAATACAAACAAGCAATGCTTTGTTGCATAGCCGTTTTGTAAAAGAGTAAGTCTTAGAAGTCGAAAATTAAACCGAAAAATCAGCCTCTTTACCAAATACTAACTGGTAGAGAGGCTTTTTAGTTTATCTTATTGAATGGCATTGTTCTAGTAAAGTTAGGCTTGGAATTTTTTTTCAGGCTAAAATTAAAAATAGAAAATTATGTCAAAATTATTAACTACACTGTTGTTTTTATCTATAGGTTTAGTGCTTAATGCACAAGCTAAAGAATTGCCACTTAATGACTTGCTTTGTGAAAAATTTAGGAAAGATGGAGATATTTATATTTGTGAATGCAGAAGTATTACACCCTTAGGTTGGTCTAAAGATGGGTTGTTTGCTTATGAGCTTTCAGACAGTTATTATGAAATGAATTATAGGGGATTGTTTATTGTGGATGTAAAGAGGAATGAAGTAGTTGCGTCTATTTCTAACCATAGTGACCATGAAGAAGCCAATTATAAAAATTATAAAAAATCATTGTTGGGCTTATATGAAATCACACAAGATAAAGTGAAATTTAAGCATTCGAGACATTTAGAGTTTAATGGCGAAAAATATAGGTTTGGAATCTATTCTAAAACTCAGCATATTCCTTCTAAATTGGTTAGTCAATGCAAAAGAGCAGAGGTCATTGTTAAGAAAACTATAGATGAAAGTATTGTGTATCGCCATCATTTTTATACAGATTTGGATGGAGAAACTTCAGGTAGTTTCAAGTATATAGGGTATTCACAAAGCCCTTACCAAAAAAATCTATTGGTACTGTATAGTGTTATCCATGAATATTGGCCAGAAGGGGATGACTTGTATTATAAGCCTAAGGTATTGGGTGTAGATATGTCTAGTTTTGATCTAAAATAGGTAGGTCAGCATTGTTGCATAGCCGTTTTGTGAAAGAGTAAATAAAGAATAAACTAATCCTTAGAATCAGAGGGGTTTCTACTGCTATGTAGAAACCCCTCTTTTTATGAACTCTATTAAGGTTAGCCTACTGACGAATAACTTTGTAATTCTCTGTTCCTTTAGCAGTTTGTACCTGCAAGATATAAGCACCTGCTGGATAGGTTTGTAAATTGAGGGTAGTCAACTGTTGCTGTGTTTGTTGCTGCAAGAGTTGTTGTCCATTGATGTTGTATAGACTTAAGGTTGCTTCTGCTGCACTTGCTTGCTGTATATACAGCTGTCCAGTAGATGGATTTGGATAGATTTGGAAACTTTGTGCATCTTCTGTAGCTAGGGTAGACGTAATAACGCCACCATTGCCTGTAATATTGATATCCAAACAATTATCACAAACTGTATGGAAGGCTGTATTGGTAATGATAGGTGCATTATAATCAAAATAGATAGCAGCATTGTTTTCGATCAAGGTTTGATTGGGTAGATTCGGAACTTGATTGATCTTGAATTTGATAAAACCATGTGAAGCTGCTTCATTGACATTACTATCAAGCAAATAAATAGGGTCAAAAGTGATTTTGAGCACCTTTTCGCCAGTAGGTTTAGCTGGTCTCAACTCCCAAGTATAAGGATGACTAGAAGCTCCCATTTGCAAACTAGCAACATTCAAAAAAGGAGATAGGGTATCCAAGATATTAATAAAAATAGCTGTATCTGTACCTGTGTTTTGGAAGCGAATATGGTATTCTAAAGCTGTATTGGGATAGATATAATGCGCTAAACCTGCACCTTTTTGTAGGGCTCTTTTATCGTTAGGATCGTAGCTGCCTCTGTTATTTTGACAATCAAAAGCAATAGAAGGATGTTGCACTGTAGGATGATAAGGCATTTCCATATTGATGGTATTGCTGTTGCAACTCTGTCTGTGCGAAATGGTGTAATAATCGCTGTTGCCTTGTGCAATTAGGAGTTGATATTGTTTGGTGCTGCCACCTGTATAATACCCTATAGTAATAGATTGTCCCATATTGAGTTGTATAGAACCTGTGTCTACTACAGTAGTATCTTCTAGTATTAAATAAGACAAAGGACTAACAAAAACATCTGCATAGTTGGTAACTTGATATAGGATAGTATAATTGCTGCAACTGTCTATGACCTGTATATCATTTATGCTGCTCAAACACAAAGAATCTGGGTATATATGTGCTTCTGCACAATGTACTTGCCCTAGTTGTGCATTGCAACTCACGGTTACATCAATAGAAAAACTGCCACATTCCCCAACTGCCACATTCCCTTCATCAAAACGGTAGATGTTGCCTACTTGGCTCAATAGGGTAGCTGTACTGCTGTTGTAATATAAGGTAGTATCTAGTTCTACTTCCACATAGGCATTTGGGGCTGTTACAGTACCTTTATTGCAGTAAGTTACATAATAGTTATTATCAAAACATCTTCTTAAGAAGGGGGCTGATATATCTACTTCTAAGTAAGGGCATTGGATATTGGATTGTACTACAAAATCTACTGTTTGTAGATTGTAATTGGTATCTACTGTAACTGTTTGACTACTTGGGCAGGCTGCCCAATAAGGATGATTGTCCTCTGCTACACTAGCAGTATAAGCACCTGTGTCTAGATGAGCTATATAGTTGCCTGAATCGTTGGTAGCTGCATAGATAGTTGTTGCTCCTTTTTCAAATTTCAGGAGTTGGTTTGGCCATTTTTGCTCTGTGCTGTCTGCTGTGCAGTTGTTATTGGTATCTATTGTTATTATTCCTACTGCTGCTTTAGAAAAAGCACAGTTTTCTACCCAAGTTGCGCTTGGATCTTTATAGAAAGAAGAGTTGGAGTTAGCTACTGCTATACTAGGTACCCAGATTTCCATAGTAGGTAGGTTATTCAAACAACTAAAGATCGACAAAGTAGTATTATTGCTTACATCCAAATTTGTTAGACTATTATTATCACACCACAACTCAGTTAACATAGTGTTATTAGATACATCTAAGTTAGTTATGTTGTTTATATTACAATTTAAGATTGACAAGGCAGTGTTATTGTTTACGTCCAAATTTGTTAGACTATTATTACCACATTGTAACACAGTTAACATGATGTTGTTGGATACATCTAAGTTAGCTATGTTGTTTGTATGACAATTTAATGTTGATAAAACAGTGTTATTGATTAAATTCAAACTAGTTAGATTATTATTGGCACACCATAACACAGTTAACATGATGTTGTTGGATACATCTAAGTTAACTAGGTTATTCTCATGGCAACTTAGGTTAGTTAATGCAATATTATTAGAAAGGCCTAAACTGGATAGGTTATTTTCTGTACAATTTAGGGTTGTTAATGCAGTATTATTGGATAGATTTAAGCTAGTTAGGTCGTTTGAATAACAATTTAGGTAGGTTAATGCGGTATTATTGGATAGATCTAGGTTAGTTAGATTATTGTAAGAACAAGTTAACTGTTGCAAGTTGATAAAAGCACTGATTCCATTTAAACTATTTATGGGGCCATTAGAAATATCTAAAGTAGTTACTGTAGCAGCATCGCTATTGAGGATTTGTCCATTTACCGTTGTGTCAGAATCTATGCCTAGATATATCAAATATTGTTCAAAAGTGGTATCAGGAATAGCAGTAGTTTGGGCAGAGAGTTGTAAGAAACTAGTTGTAAATAATAGTAGAGTTGTTGAAAACTTCGGAAAAGTATAAAAGTAGTAGATAATAGTTAATTTGTGAGTTTAAAAACCAGAAAATGATGTTTAAAGAGTACATAGAAGCCTTGCAAGAAACTCAGTCTGAC
>JAAEPD010000014.1 GCA_024222455.1 Aureispira sp. | reverse complement strand
TAGTAGCGACCTCCGCAAGCTCTTCAGGCATATCTAAAGGAATAATGTAATTTCTTACTGCAGCGCCATCAATTTTAGCGTAGCCTTTTTCTTCTAAATCTTTGGGCTCTAAATGTAAAATTTCATCTTGTAGTTTTTTTAAGTTTTCTACCATATCAATCGTCTTTTAGTATGAGTAAACATAGAAGCTAAGCACCTAGATTCTGATCTGATTATTTTGATCTAAGCTAGAGCCTAACTTACGTGATATTCCATCATCAGCCCAAAGCTTGATGCAATACCAATGCTATTTAAAGTCTGTCAACATGCATTTTTTAATGACATTAGGATAAGCTAAACGTAGCGTCTAAGAGCTCACCGCGCCATAAATTGTTGGATGGCGCTTCGCTTATCCAAGCTACGGACAGACCATCTTTTAATATCATTGGTATTAATAAGCAAAGCTATGTAAACACAGCTTTGCTACTACCTACTATACTTAAGCCGTTGAAAAATACTAGATTAGACTACAACAAAGAAGTGTTAATTTGCTCAAGCACAGCAAAAGGGTCTTGGGCTTGAGTAATAGGGCGACCAATAACTAAGTAAT
>JAAEPD010000013.1 GCA_024222455.1 Aureispira sp. | reverse complement strand
TGATCAGGGTGCTAAAAATATGCTCAATTTGAGGGTTGCTTTTAAAAGCAATCGGTGGGATTTAGTCATGGAAAAAATTTGGTCGCCTGCGGCTTAAATCCGAAACTTTGAAATACACCCGATTAGACATAGTTAGTTAAGAATTGGTTTTAGAATGAATTCTCTTTTCTACTAAATGAGCAACTCCTATAGTAATAGCCCCATAGAATAAGGCAAGTATAGAAAATAGAAGGAATAAAACATTGCCTAATTGATCTAAAGTTACACTGCTACTGTCTATTATGGGGAAGGAAATATACACTGTTGCAAAAAATAGAATAGCCGTAAGGACTGCTGTAAGTAGACTTGCAATTAGACAGGGTTTTAGTGCTTGTTTGAACCTCATGTAATTCCATACAATAAGTTCTGCACCCATAGCTAACCACCAAGTTCCATAGATACTGTTCTCAATAAAATTTGACCAGTTTTTCCTTAGTAGCCAATAAAAGATTAACCAAAGGATTAGAATCCAACTAAAATGAAAAACATAGAGTTTTTTAGTTGTCCATGTTGTTTTAACTTGTTTGGCGAGTTCGTCATCTAGAGGTTTAGGAGACATTGATAGGAAGTATTTAGTGAGTTCTAAATATACAAAAAAAAGACCTCCAAAAGAAGGTCTTTAAATATGATTTTAGTCTGCTACATGGGTAGCTGTTCGATCTCGCAATTGATTTATCCAATCACTAAAAGCTACATCATCTACTTCTAAAGTGTTGATAGCTCCACCTACAACATTCAAGGTATGACCAACCCCTTTTATATAATAAGTTTTCCAGTTAGGGAGTGATTGCATGACTGAATCTCTCAAATGAATTAAACCATTTTTGTAGGCAGCACCACTAACTGGTGCAGGAATACCTTCTGTTGTCTTGCAGTTTTGGGAACCATAGCCATAAAACTCACGGATAACCAAGTCCTCTAAGTAGGTTACCAACCCAAACTCTACATCAGGATGCTTTTTAGAAAGGTATTCGTAGATAGATTTAAAGTCAGTGGTGTATTGAGTTGTAGTATAAGTACTATAGTCATTAGGAATACGGAAACCAAAAGTAGTCTCCCAAATACTGTCTAAACAGCGAGGATGAGCAGTCTCATCTATTATAATCGGTCCCGAATCATCCATTATAGTAACTTTTGCATCGGGGAAGGCTTCTATTACTTGGTCTGCATTGACCAATGTACCATAACCACCAGCACTAGAACCAGTAAGAAATACTTCATCCGCATCAGGAAATTGTTTGACCAATTCGGCTAAAACTAAACTCACATTATTATGTCCAACCATCTGTTGTCGAACAATGCCCCAACCTATATCTACATTGGTCCTTGTGCCACTATGAACATCCCCTGTACAGTAAGGGACATAAATACAATTCCAGTCTTTGAAGGGATTGTTATCATTACTCTTCTTGAATATACCCATTCCTAACTCGATACCTTTTATAGCATCAAAAGACGTTTTGTTGTAGAAAGATGGGTTTACAGTACAAGTTGTTTTATTGAAGCAACCACCACCACCTTCTAAGTAGATTAAAATCTTATTAGAACTGTTGTTGAGGCGTATTCCAATACCCGTTTCGGTTCCACCTCTACAAATCATATCTGGAACATAAGCAAAGCACCATTTTTCTTCATTGTTGCTTGCTTCTGTAAATACATCATCTACCTTTTTATGTTTTTTGCAGGAAAATGCTAAAAGGGCTAAGGCGACTGCTGTAGCCAAATAGAGTACTTGTTTCATAGCAATTATGATTATATATATAATAAAAACTAATTATAGAGAGGAGTCAAATCTAAAAAATGAATTATATTAAGAGTCTAGCAGCTGTTTCTGTTGTTAATTGATTGATTTTTAATGGCTTTTGTGAAGTTAATGTTTTACTGAGATTAAAACAAACCAGATTAATGGAGTAAATAACTATCCCACTAGAGGGTTAATTGAAGTGAATAATACTTAGAAAAGAATTTGTGTTGAAGAGAAATTATTCTGTTATCGTTTTTATGAAAAAGGCTTTTCTATATGAAAAAACCAGATGCTTCTATCCATGAGCTAATTCATAATATGGATCAAAATGAACGAAGGTATTTTAAACTTTTTACTCGAAACTTAGGAGGAAAAGGTAGTCATTATGCGAAGTTATTTGATGTAATTGGAGAGCAAAAAGAATATGATGAAGAAGCAATTAAAACTTGTTTTAAAAGGGAGAAGTTTGTGCAATATTTTGCAGTAACTAAAAAACGATTATATGAGTTGCTCCTAAAAGCCTTGCGCAGCTATTCGAGTGGAAAAACAATAGAGTTTTTGATACTAGAAGGGCTTGAGAATGTAGAAATATTGAGACGAAAGGGACTTTTTGGACAGATGGGGAAGGAACTAAAAAAGCTAGAGGAGACTGTTCGAGAATATGACAGTGTGTTGTACTTGCCAACTATATTGAGATGGAAGTTATATGTACTAGGAGTAGATTCTTATAAGAAAGAAAATGATTTTGCTAAAGAAGTTGAAGCTTTTGAAAAGTCCATAGAACAATTACAACTATTAGCCCCTTCATGGCTGATTATGCTAAAATTTAGATTCTCTTCTATTAAGCAATATGCATTTCCTAATCTTGAAGAAGAGCTAGAAAAACTTAAGACAGAGACAGAAGTTTTAGGAGGGTTTAGGGGGATCATAGATGTTTATACTGCACTAAGCCTTATTAATACTGCTAATGGCAAAATGTCAATTGCTTTGGGGTATTGGAAGAAAATAATCTTAGAATTAGATAAGATTGATTACCATAAGTCTTCAATTCTAACCAAAAAGTATATATCTGCAATCACAACAGCTATAGATGTCTGTTCTTATAGTCCTTTTGTAGATGATTTTCATGAAATGTGTGTTAAGTATGACCAGTTAAAAATTACATCTATTTCTCACCAAGAGTATATAAAACATCAATATTATCACCTAAATTCTAGACTAAGGTTTTATAGAAAAACAGGAGCTACTGAAGATGGGATGCAATGGGTTGCTAAATTTAAAGAGTTAATAAAAAAAGAGGAATCCTTATTAGAACACCACAGTACAGCAATTATATATTTTGAAATAGCAGGAATATATTTTTTGAATGAAAGTATAGAGGAAGCATTAGATTACCTAGAGGATAGTATTTCTATACTAGAAGAAAAAAACTCTAGGATTGAGCTTCAGCAAATAATTAGATTAATTAAGCTAATAGCTTATTATCAATTAGAATCCTTTCTTTTATTACCTAATCTAATTCGGTCCTTCCAAAGACAGTTAGATAAAAATGCATCATATTATGAGTTTAGTACTTATGTAGCTACTCTATTAAAGAAAATAACTAAAACAGTATCCCCTAAAACTAAAAAAGAACTGCTCTTAAAGGCTAAAAAAGAACTAATAGAATTACAAGATTGTGAAAAATGGCTAGTCTGTTTTCCCTTTGTAGATTGGATCGATAGTCATATGCTAAAGAAGCCTTTATCCTTGATTCTTAAAGAGAAATATGAAGAAGGGAGTAATGCTTAGGTTATAATCTTTCTAGAAGTTTGGAAGGACTCATTAAAACCTGTATTTTAGAGGCCAAATAATAAGAATAAACTTTTATGAAGAAACCAGATTTTAAGAAAGTAGATATAACTCAAGCGCCTAAATTTGCCAAAACTTCCACTGAGGAAGCTAAAACTTGGGAAACGGCAGAAGGTATAGAGGTCAAAGCTAATTATACAGCAGAAGATATAGAAGGCTTGCGCCACCACGAATTTAGAGCAGGATTTGCGCCTTTTTTGGGTGGGCCTTACGCAGGGATGTATCCTTTGAGACCTTGGACTATTCGACAGTATGCAGGGTTTTCTACAGCAGAGGAGAGTAATGCCTTTTATCGACGCAATTTAGCAGCTGGGCAAAAAGGCTTGTCCGTTGCTTTTGATTTGGCTACACATAGAGGCTATGACTCAGATCATGAGCGTGTGACAGGAGATGTAGGAAAGGCAGGTGTGGCTATAGATAGTGTAGAGGATATGAAGATTCTTTTCGATCAGATTCCTTTAGATAAAATGTCGGTGTCTATGACCATGAATGGAGCAGTAATTCCGATTATGGCCTTTTATATAGTAGCAGCAGAGGAACAAGGTGTAGAAAAGGTGAAGCTTTCTGGAACAATCCAAAATGATATTCTGAAGGAGTTTATGGTACGTAATACCTACATTTATCCACCAAAATCTTCTATGCAAATCATTGCAGATATCTTTGAGTATACTTCTCAAAATATGCCTAAGTTTAACTCTATTTCTATTAGTGGTTATCATATGCACGAAGCAGGTGCACCTGCTGATTTGGAGTTAGCTTACACTTTAGCAGATGGTTTAGAATATATAGAGGCTGGCTTGAAAGCTGGCTTGAAAATAGATGATTTTGCACCTCGTTTATCTTTCTTTTGGGGAATAGGAATGAACCATTTTATGGAGATTGCCAAAATGCGTGCAGGTCGTATGTTGTGGGCCAAAATTGTGAAACAATTTGACCCTAAAAACAAAAAATCATTGATGCTGCGCACTCACTGCCAAACTTCAGGTTGGAGTTTGACAGAGCAAGATCCTTTTAATAATGTAGCCCGTACGTGCATAGAAGCTATGGCTGCTGTCTTGGGTGGCACACAGTCTTTGCATACTAATTCTTTTGATGAGGCAATTGCCTTGCCTACAGACTTTTCTGCGGGTATTGCTAGAGATACACAGCTCTACATTCAGAAAGACACCAATGTAACTAAAGCTATAGACCCTTGGGCGGGTTCTTACTATGTAGAGTCATTGACTAATGAATTGGTAGAAAAAGCTTGGGCGCATATTCAAGAGGTGAGAGAGTTGGGTGGTATGGCCAAGGCTATAGAAACAGGTATCCCTAAAATGCGTATAGAAGAGGCTGCTGCTAGAAAGCAAGCTCGTATAGATAGTGGAAAGGATCAGATAGTAGGGGTAAACGTATTTAGATTGGAAGAGGAAGCTCCTTTGGATATCTTGGAGGTAGATAATAATGCTGTGCGAGAATCTCAGGTTGCTCGTATCCAAGAGACTAAGGCCAATAGAGATGCAACAGCTGTACAAGCTGCTCTAGATGCCATAACAACTTGCGCTAAAACAGGAGAAGGCAACTTATTGGATTTAGCAGTTCAAGCTGCTCGACTTAGAGCTACTTTGGGAGAGATTTCTTCTGCTATGGAAGTAGAGTTTGGCCGTTATCAAGCAAATTCAAAATCAATATCAGGCGTGTATTCTAAAGAAATATCTTCTAACGAACATTTTAAAAAGGCACAAGAGTTGGCCAACCAATTTGCTACACTAGAAGGACGACGTCCTCGTATAATGGTGGCTAAAGTTGGTCAGGATGGACACGATCGTGGTGCTAAAGTAATAGCAACTAGTTTTGCAGATTTAGGTTTTGATGTAGATATAGGACCATTGTTCCAAACGCCAGCAGAAGCTGCTCGACAAGCTGCCGAAAATGATGTGCATATTTTGGGAATGTCTTCTTTGGCTGGAGGTCACAAAACATTAGTGCCCGCAGTAATAGAGGAGTTGGCTAAATTGGATAGAGAAGATATTATGGTAGTTGCAGGAGGTGTTATTCCTGCTCAAGATTATCAAGAGTTGTATGATGCTGGGGTTGTAGGTGTTTTTGGGCCAGGGACAGTTGTAGCTAAGGCGGCTATTAGCATTTTAGAAATTATGATAGATTCTGTAGAATAACTTATAATGAAGAACTTTATCCAAAATCTAATATTTAGTGTACTGTTATTAATAGGACTAGCTGCATGCAATTCTGAAGATAATAGTAATACAGAGCCTGCAACTGTAGATTCTACAAAAGCAGAAATAACCATAAAAACTCCAACTCCTGTAGAAAAGGAGATTGAGGTTGATGAGGGAAATGTGATTAGAGCTTCGTCTTATTCCTTCACAGGGAATATAGGAGAGGGGGCCGCTGTTGAAATGAGATTAGATGTAGATTCTTATGAGGGGAATTGTATTTCTGTGAAAGGTGAATACTGGTACCTTAGTTCTAAGAAACCTATGCAGTTAGAAGGAGAAATTTGTTTTGAGGAGCAAACTGTTGTACTCAAACGCATGAAAGAGGGCAAGGTCCGTGAGACTTTTGAGGGGGTATTTACTACACAGTTAGAAAAAATAATAGGAACTTGGGAAAAGATGGGGAAAGAGGAAGTCCTAGAGTTTGAATTGACTAATGGATTGAATGCTAAAGGACTCAAATTATTTGCTTTTGCTCTAGAAGAAGGTTTGACTGGAGAGGTGTCTGCTGAATCTCCAAGTGCAATGAATATAGGATTGGATAAAAAGGGAGTTTATATAGAAGGTTTGTCTGGTCCCCATGTCAAATCAGATTTTGGTGCTGAATATTTTAGCTCAAATTGTTGGTACGAAAATGATGCTCGAAATTCGGATAGTGGAATTAATATAAGTTTAGTAAAACTAAAATCGACAGGTCAAGCAATTGCAATATCCTATATTTGGACTTCTGATGAAGAATTTGATGGTGGAAAAGATGCAGAAGAGCCTAATGTAGAAGAAACCAAATCTAGTTCTACGCATGTCTGGTTATTGATATCTGGAGAGCCTGTAGATATTTTGGTAGAGGATGCCTCGGCAGCAAAAAACTCAATTTATGCTATATTGAAGGATAATAAGGTTGAGGTGATAGATAAAGATAAAGGGACTAAGGAAGTTTTTGATTTAAAATAAACAGGGTATTAATCCCAAAATAAATAGGCTGATTGAGTTGTTCAATCAGCCTATTTTAGTTTATATTAAATGTGCAAGATTCTTACCACTTCATGTTAGGGTAAGTACGTTGCATCCATTGCATTTCTGTAAGTATATGGCCTAAATGTTCTGTGTGTTGCCCTTCTTTACCACCTTTTTGTGTCCATCCATTGGTAGGAATAGTTAAGGTAGCTTCTTCCATTACTTCTTCAACTTTAGCCAAATAGAGAGCCTTAATTTTATTAAGATCTATACCAATACCTTCTTCCAACATAAGTTGGTCTACTTCACTCATTGTATAGAGTTCGGCAGTGTATTTCCATAGGTCATCAACAGCTACTTGCATCTTTTTGTGGCTAACATCTGTACCATCTCCTAAACGAATCATCCACTCTGAGCTGTAGCGAATATGGTAGGCTACTTCCTTTAGCGATTTTTCGGCGATAGCTGCCAATTGGCTATCATTGCTATTTTGCAGTTCAGAATAAAACAGGTAGTTAAACACAGAGAAAAAGAACTGACGAGCAATAGTATAAGCAAAATCCTCATTAGGTTGCTCTACCAACAAGACATTAAAGTATTCGTGACGTGCTCTCAAAAATGCCAACTGATCTTCATCTTTACCAAGATTCTGTATTTCAGCTGCATATTGATAAAGACTACGTGCATGCCCGATTAAGTCTAGGGCAATATTAGTTAATCCTATATCTACCTCTAGTTCTGGGCCATGGCCACAAAGTTCAGAGAGACGTTGACCTAAAATTAGGTTGTTATCCGCTGTTTGGATAATATAATTATATAATGCTTCCTTTTTAGTCATGTTATTGTTATTAATAGTTCGTGCATTTTTAGCTTTATCAAGCTAAAACTAGCAGTAAAATTTTCTAATCAATTGATTAGAAAAAACTTCACGAACTAATGATTATTCTACATCTACAATAATTAATACTCAACTATTTTTTAGATGAGTATATAGTTAACTTAACCTTACATGTGACCTACCTCGTCAGGAATATCATAAAAAGTAGGATGACGATATATCTTGCTTTTGGCTCCTTCAAACATATCTCCTTCTTCAGGACTTGAAGCAGCTATATTAGTAGACTCTACTACCCAAATGCTAACACCTTCGTTGCGACGAGTATATACATCTCTAGCATTTTCTATTGCCATTTCTGCATCAGCAGCATGCAAACTACCTGCATGTTTGTGGTGTAATCCTGATTTGCTTCGGATAAAAACTTCCCATAATGGCCAATCTTGCTTACTCATAAATTATATAGTTTTTAGCGTTGCTAATTGTTATATTCAAAAAAAATTAAGCTACTTGAGTAGACTCTTTTTCTGCTTTACGTTTTCTACGCTTTTCTGCATAAGCAGTAGCGGCTTCACGTACCCAAGCTCCTTCGTCGTGTGCTTTTTGACGAGCTTTTAGGCGTTCTCTATTACAAGGTCCGTTGCCCTTGACCACACTCCAAAACTCATCCCAATCGATAGGACCAAAATCATAGTGATTGCGTTCTTCGTTCCATTTGAGTTGATCATCAGGAACTGTCAGGCCCAAAAATTCAGCTTGAGGGACTGTTGCATCTACAAAGGCTTGACGCAATTCATCATTAGATTTGCGCTTGATCTTCCATTTCATAGATTGTGCAGAGTGTGTAGATTCTTTGTCGCTCGGGCCAAACATCATCAATGAAGGCCACCACCAACGATTAAAGGCATCTTGCACCATTTCTTTTTGTTCGTCAGTACCTTGACTCATTGTTAGCAACAACTCATACCCTTGACGTTGATGAAAACTCTCTTCCTTACAGATACGCACCATAGCACGAGCATAAGGACCATAAGAAGTTCTAGTCAACATCACTTGATTCATAATAGCAGCACCATCTACCAACCAACCAATAGCTCCAATATCTGCCCAGTTGATACTTGGGTAATTAAAAATACTAGAGTATTTAGCTTTGCCAGTTAGGAGTTGGTCAACCAATTCATCACGGCTGATGCCTAATGTTTCGGCAGCACTATACAAATACAAACCATGACCACCTTCATCTTGGATTTTTGCTAGTAAGATAAGTTTTCTGTTGAGAGAAGGGGCTCGAGTTAGCCAGTTCCCTTCAGGAAGCATTCCTACTACCTCAGAGTGTGCATGTTGCGAGATTTGACGGATGAGTGTTTTTCTATATTTTTCAGGCATCCAGTCTTTGGGCTCAATTTTGATTTCTGCATCAATCTTGGCTTGAAATTTTTCTTCTAAGTTGTGGAGATTACTGTTATCCATAATAAGAATATAATTTAAAATGGCGTGTTGGCCAATGATTATTATTAGTCTAAACTAAAAAAACGAACGCTTGTTCGTAAATATACTAAAAAAGTTTGTTTACACAAAAAAAATAGTTTGACTTGATGCCTAAATTAGCTAGGGTTTAGAATATGATTTTAGAATAGATAATGATGCGTAATAGCTAGGTTTAGAAAGTGTTAAGCTGTTTTTGTGTTATGAGCAATACTCGTTTTTTAGAATGATTAGAAATGTATGAATAGTCCTAGTTGTGGCTATGAATCCTACATATGGGTTAACGAACCAATTTTTTGTATATTGAGATTTATGAAAAAGTATAGTTACATAATACTATTAATAAGTTTTCTGCTGTCATCTAACTTGATGGCACAAGAACCCTACACTTGGCAACTGACAGATGAATATGGTCTGCCAAGTATGGAGGTGTATGATCTTTTTCAAGATTCTAAGAAATATATCTGGATAGGAACAGATAAGGGCATTTGCAAGTATAATGGACAGAAGTTTAAATATTATAAACATCCTGAAGAAAAAGGAACTTCTGCTACATTGATACAAGAGGATGGCTTAGGGCGTATTTGGTATAAGAATTTTAATGGGCAGTTGTTTTATATAGAGCAAGATTCTATTCATTTGTTTGAGGTGCCTAAGTATATAAAATTTAATGCATATTCTGAATATCTAGTGTCTGGGGAACACCTTTGGGTCTGTAATTACAATATTCATTGTTATGATTTTGAAAATAAAAAATGGAAAGATGGAGTATTTATTTATCCTGGCAAAAGATCTATAGATGCCTATAAGGAGCAGACAAACTTCAGTTTTATAGAAAAACTGTATAGTTTATCTCCCAATATAATAGTCATGTTGGGCATGTCAGGATATTCTATAAGCTTAAACAGTTTGGAGGATAAAGATAGTTTGTATTGTAGTTCTTTTATTAAGGGGGGCTTTTCTTCTTATAAGTATTTAAAAGATTCTATTTTAACTTTGAAGGATAATGATCTTGGACAAAATTGGCGGTTGGGTAGAAAACCAAATGACTTATTTGCAAATAAGCAAGCTACCTTGCCTTTTTCTAATAGAATAAAGAAGGTTTTGGCGGATGATGATATCCATTTTAGGAGAATAGATTCCTTAAATGAAGATACTCAAAACAGCAAAATAGAAGATTTAGATTGGGCTAAAGAACTATTTCCTAAGGCTAAATTATCTTCAATACTAAAGGACCATGAAGGAAATTACTGGCTAGGAACATTAGATCAAGGAGTATTTATATTTAGCAACACAAGTGCAAAGTATTACACGACAGAAAACTCTGCTCTGCCAAAAATAGAACCAGATGTAATAAGTTCTAACAAAAAAGATAGATTGTTCTTTAATCTAGAAAAAAATAATGTTGGAGTGTATCATCCTATAAGAGGGCGTTTTGAAAAAATAGAGGTGCTAAAAAAAAGTCCACGGAATTATGATATTCTTTTTGATGAAGCTACTAATTATCTATTTGTTGTAGGGGCAGTAGGGCTAACCAAAATTGATATAGAAGATAACACTATAGTAAAAGAATTCAATACAAAGGAGGGAAAAATAGCCTTGTATAACAAGGATAATTTGATAATAGCAAATAGAATATCAACATCTACTTCTAATTTGACTTATAGTCAAACGGATGATTGTAGGTTCTTAGATACGGACCTTTGTAGAGCGTATAAATACAATTGGGTTTGGAGACTAAATACCCATAAAGGGGAGGAAAGAGCTTATAATGCCTATATTCGGCAAGAACGAACCAATGCAGTTTGGACTGATCAAAAATATCCCAATCGGTTTTGGTTAGGCTGCCATGATTCTTTGTTGTATTACCAAAATGCAAAGCCTCATGCTATTTTGGATAATGATGGGAAAACGATTCAAGCATTAGATATTTTGCAAACAAAAGATGGAGTCTTATGGGTAGGAACACTAAAAGAGGGAATCTATGGGATAGATAACCATATTGTAAAATGGCATTATACTACTGAAAATGGGTTGGCATCTAATTTTTGTAACAGTTTAGCTACAGATGGTTCCAAGTTATGGATTGGTGGAGATAAGGGCATAAGCTACCTTAATCCTAAAAATGGGGCTATACATGCCTACAATAAATTGGATGGCTTAGTCACAGAAGATATTAAAGATATAGAGTATCTAAATAAAAAAATATGGGCAACTACAACCAAAGGTCTAATAAGTATAGATACAAGTTATAACCCTAGAAATCAAATAGCACCACCCATTTATATTAAAAACCTGAAAATTAATGGACAAGATACTATACTCCAAAATATTGTTTATGAGTTAAGTTATGCTCAAAACAACTTGATTATAGAGTTTGAAGGTTTGGCTTATCGAAGTAGAGGAGGGTATCATTATATTTATCGACTGATAGGACAAGATAGTGCTTGGATAGAACAACCTGCTGCAGCTCCTTTTGTCCGTTTAGATCAATTGAGAGCAGGAACCTATCACTTTGAGGTGAAAACAGTCAACGAAGATGGAATAACTAGTGAGAAAGCTGCTTTTTTACAGTTTAGAATAGCGCCCCCTTTTTGGCAGACTTGGTGGTTTTATAGTTTATGCTTATTGATATTAATCGGAGTTATAGTAGGAATAGTTGTTTGGCAATATGAGCGTATACGCAAGCAGCGTAATATTGAACTGGATCGCTTGAGAGAACAGGAGAAAGTTGAAAATGAATTTAATAAGCTACAGGCTGCTGTGATAGAGTCTAGAATGCAAGCTTTGCAGTCACAAATGAACCCTCATTTTGTGTTTAACGCCATGACGGCCATCCAAAATTATTGGTTACAAAATAGGACTTCTTTAGCTTTGAGGTATCATGCAAAGTTTGCAAAATTGATGCGTTTTATTTTTGATTATTCTAATAAAGAGGCAATTACGTTAAAAAAAGAGCTTGAATTTTTGAAGTTGTATACTACTTTGGAACAAATGCGATTTACCTATCCTATTGAGGTTGTTTGGGAGGTAGAAGATGAGCTTTTGAGTGGGGATTGGGACATTCCCCCATTATTAATTCAACCTATTATAGAAAACTGTTTTAAACATGGCTTTTTTCATAAAGAAGAAGCTGGTAGGTTAGTGGTTGAGTTCAAAAAAAATGATGTATATTTACATTGTATAATTAAAGACGATGGAGTTGGACGTGCCCAAGTTCAAGAACATCAAAAAGATGAGAAGCGTAATCCTAATCGTAATTCAGGATTAGAAGTAACTAAACAGCGATTGTTAATGCTCCATAAGGATGTGATTCCCCGTATAAAATCTCCTATTGTTATTCAGGATTTGACGGATGAAAAAGGAATTGCTATAGGGACTTGTGTGGAATTATACATACCTTTTATTTAGTGAAATTGAGAGATATTTTAAAACATGACTATGCAAAAAATTAGGGCTGTAATTATAGATGATGAAGATAATCCTAGAGAATTATTGGAGAGTTTATTGTCTAAATTTTGTGAAGGGGTAGAGGTAGTTGCTGTGGCGGCTAATGTTCAGCAAGGAGTTGCTGCAATTCAAAAACACCAACCTAATATGGTATTTTTGGATGTAGAAATGCCAAAGGAGAGTGGGTTTAATCTATACAAGTATTTTGATAAGATCGATTTTTCAGTAGTTTTTACCACTGCATATAGTCAATATGCTATTAAGGCTATCAAATTGGCAGCTTTAGATTATTTAATGAAGCCAATCGATTTAGATGAGTTGCAGGTAGCCTTAGATCGTTATCGCACTCAACAGTCCGAAAAAACAGTATCTATAGGGCGCCATCAAGTTGCTCATAACAATATGCAAAATGGCACTAAACAACGTATAGCTCTACCATGTACAGATGGCTATTTATTTGTAAATATGGAAGATATTGTTAGATGTCAATCAGATAAAAGTTATACTCTATTTGTGATTAATAGACCCAATAAAATGGAAGAAATGTGGGTGTCTAAAAACTTAGGAGAGTATACTGAGCTCTTAGAAGAAGTTGGATTTAAACGAATACATCGTTCACACTTAATTAATCCTTCTTTTGTAGAAAAGCTAATAAGAGGACGAAGTCCTCAAGTAGTAATGAAGGATGGAGTTACCATTAACGTATCTACAGGACGCAAGGATGATATTCTCAACGAATTGCTTTAGTTCACTCGTTCATAGCTGTCAGGTACCTTAAAAGGAGTCCGCTGTAAGACATCAAGTTCTACCTTAGTTAGGCTAATTTTTAGGCTAACACTACCTGTTTCTTCTGCTTCAACTTCCAGTCTTTTGGTATGTGCTATTTGTTGGTTGGTGGCAGTTGGGGTATAATCACTATAATCTACCTCCAAGAACCTTCGATCTTTTTCGACCATAAAGCTAGAAATCAGAAAACTCTTATCATACAAACCAATGCGTAACTGCTCTTTTTTAGTCTTATGATTTAGAATATGTTCTCTGTGGTCAGCGCCAGCACTAAACTCTACTTCTTGATATAGAACTGGGTTTCCTATCAATATTTCTTGAAGCTCATTAAAACTTAAATCCAAGTTATATTCTGTTTTTAAGGCAGCGAAAGGTTTACTAATGTATTGTTTGTTTTGGCGGTCAAGTATTTCTATCTTTTGAGGAGTTATCTGAATACGTCCACCCTCTATATTCATCTTTCTAGCTACAATCCAAATTAGGCTATCCTTGCGCATACGAATATAAGTCGCAAAAGTGATGTTATTGCTCTTATCTTTTAACTTGATTTTGCCCTTGCCAGCAAACCATTTATAGTCAATTTTATTTTTTTCTATTTTTTTGAGCAAAAACTTAGCAGGACGTTTTTTGAGTTTGACTATAGCAAACTCATCTGTCGTTTTGCATGCTCCCATCAGTAGCACTAAACTTAGCCACCACAACCAGCGCAGATTATTCATAAAGTTGCTTTGTAGTTATTTTTCTTTGCAGAATAGAAGAACTAGAGCCATTATCTAATGCTTTTTGCCAATATTCTACAGCTTTTTCCTTTTTATTTAATTGAAACAAGGTATCTCCATAGTGTTCTAACACAATAGGAGAGTTTGTTCCTCCTAAGTCTAACGCCTGTTCAAACTGTTTTAGTGCATCATCATACTTTGCTTGTTTGTAAAACACCCAACCATAAGTTGCTCTAAATTCTGGGTTTTGAGGCTCTCTATCTGTAATTTCTTTAGCCAATTGAGTGGCTTTACCCAGCTGATCGTTACGTTCTGCCAAGCTATAACTATAAGCATTAAGAACCTCTGCTGAATTGGGTAGCAATTCTAAAGCACTTTCAAAAGCCTTTTCAGCTTCTTCATCTTTATCCAAGGCAGTATAAACCAATCCTAAATATTGGTAAGCATAGCCCTGCATAGTTAGATCAGCCACAGATATTTCGGCAGCTTCTTCGAGTGCCTTTTTAGCTTCTTCTTGAGCTCCTACATAATGTTGGCTAATCCCTTGATAATAGAACCCGATAGGCTGACTAGGGAATAACTCTATAACATCCTTACTTGCTACAACTAGACGCTTATAGCCTTGTTGTCTGTGTTGAGCTTCCAATAAACCCGTCCATGCTTTTATGTCACTTTTATCTATAGATAAGGCTGTTTGATAATAACGTTCAGCAATATTATATTTCTCTTGATAAAATAGCAAGTGAGCATAATAGGCATTGGTGGTAAAAGTACTTGGATGTGTTTCTGTTAGTTGTTGAGCAAGCGCTGTTATACTAGTTTGGTGTTTTTTTAATCCCCCTTTGGTTAGTTTACCTAAGAGTGGTTCTAATATCTGAATTTTAGTTTTTACATTTTGCTGATTGTCTGCAAACACTGTTTTTAGTGCTTTTAGGTATTGTGTGGTATCCCCATTTTGAGCAAACACCTCTACCAATGCCATGTTTGCTGTAGCATTGTTAGGGTCTAGTTTTATCGCTTTTTTGTATAACTCTTGAGCAAGATCTTGTTTCTTTTGAGTCGCATAATAATTGGCTAAACGAACTACATATTCGGCATTATTAGGATAAGCTTTTATTAGCTTATCAAGTTCTGCTATAGCCTTTTTATCTTTGCCTATACCCAAATAGAGTTTGTATTTGCGCATACTGATAGCCTCTTTTACACCTTTTCTTTTTTCTAACGTATTATATACTTTGATAGCTTGATCAGGACGTTCGGCTTTAGTCAAGTAGTAAGCCCATTCATGGTATAATATATCTTTGCTGGTATAGTGTTCAGCTAGACTTCCATAGAGCTCTGCTGCTTTTTTGTAGTTGCCCTCTTTCTCCAATAAAGATGCATATAGTTCATTATAATACAGATTATATTGGTCTAGACCTACAGCACGTTCTGCTCTTAAGAGTGCTTTGTCAGATTGTTTTAGTTTTTGGTAAACTCTTGCTAATTCATAATTGGCAACAGCATTTTCGTGATCTTTTTGTAGTACATCAAGATACAAGCGAACTGCTTCATCATAGTTGCCTAAGATTTTCTCACGAGAGGCTTCTATGAAAGCTTTCTCTAGTAATATCGCCTTTTCAGTCGGTCTAGTATCTTTTTGAGCTTGACCAACTAGGCTCAATAAACTTAATGAAGATATGAATAAGAAGAGTTGTATGGAAGACTGCATATTTTTTATTTTAAATAGACTAGGGGGATTGCCTTTCTACTGCGCAAATTTATAACCAAAAACAAAAAACAGAGCAGTTGGTTATCATCATAAGATAATTTTAACCAACTGCCCTGTCTAATATAAGGAAAATATGGTAAAGTCTAGATTATTGACCACAAGTAGAGTAGTCGCTCAAGCTCAACTCTTTTTGAATCCCAACACAATCTACATTAGATCCTAACATGGAGTTATTAAGCACTACATTTTTGACTACAGTGTCATGTTGAATAATGGTCTTACTGATAACAGCATTCTCAACTTGAGAGTTGGCTCCAATAGACACATGAGGGCCTATTACTGAATTTTTGATTTGAACACCTGCTGCTATAAAACAAGGAGGAATAATAGTTGAGTTTTCAGTGACTACAGAAGAGTCAATGCTTGCAGCACCATCTTTTATTTCTAAAACACGTTCATTGGCATATACTACAGCGTTTTTATTACCACAATCTAGCCATTCTTGGATAGTATGAGTCTTAAATTTAAGACCCTTTTGCTTCATGTTTTCTAACGCATTAGTCAACTGATATTCTCCCTTTTCCATGATATTGTTATCCAAAAGATACTGAAGTTCAGATCTTAGCATATCACCATCCTTGAAGTAGTAAATACCAACGATAGCCAAGTCAGATACAAAAGTGGTTGGTTTTTCTACAAACTCTGTTATTACACCATCACTATCTAAAGTAACTACACCAAAAGCAGAAGGATCTTCTACACTTTGAGCCCAAATAAGGCCATCTTGAGAGGTGTCGATTTTGAAATCAGCTTTGAATAGAGTATCTGCAAAAGCTACAATGACATTGCCACTTAGGCTCTCTTTTGCACACATTAAGGCATGTGCTGTACCTAGTTTTTCTGTCTGATGGTATACTGAACCTTTAGCACCTAAAGAAGCTGCTAAATCTAGCAAGTCTTGTTCTACTTGAGCTCCAAAATCACCAATAATAAAAGCAATTTCTTCTATTTGACCATCATAAGATTTTGCTAAATCTTCAGCTAAACGAGCAACAATAGGTTTGCCAGCAATAGGAACCAAAGGTTTAGGAACAGTCAAAGTATGTGGGCGCAATCGAGTACCACGACCAGCCATTGGTATAATCAGTTTCATATATTTTTTTTCTTGAGGAGACACTAAATTATTAGTATCTAAGCTTACTAAATCAAAATTTATTAGGAATAATATATTTAATAATAGTTTGTGGGGTTTAGAATTTTAAGCCAAAATTCTAAACCTGGATTTCCTTAGTTCTTAAAAATTAATAAATTTTAATCACTTGCGAAAATGTCCAAACTAGTGTTTAATGCTTGCCTGTACTTCCAAAACCACCACTACCTCTTTCGCTTTCTGCTAAGTCATCAACTGCTGACCAAGCAATAGTTTCATGTTTGGCAATCACCATTTGAGCAATACGTTCAGCAGGTTCAATGGTCACAGGATTGGCATCTAAATTAACAACAATAACACCTATTTCACCTCTATAGTCGCTATCAATAGTACCAGGTGAGTTAGGAATGGATAAGCCTTTTTTGTAGGCCATACCACTTCTGGGGCGAATTTGAGCTTCATAACCTCTAGGTAATTCTATGAATAAACCTGTAGGAATAATTTTTCGCTCTAGGGATTGTAATGTGATTGGGCTATCTATATTGGCACGCAAATCCATTCCAGCACTGCCTTTTGTGGCATAGTGAGGTAGCGGATTTGAGGATTTATTTACTATTTTTACGTTCATTGAATTTATAGCGATTTTTAAAAAATGCTTACAAAGATAAAAAAAAACTGAAAAGAGCCTAATAGAGTGCAAACCACTTTTATACAATGTGAATGCAAAACAAGATGAAGGGACTCTATGGTTTTATTCTTGTCTAAATACTAACATCTGATAGTCTAATATATTATCTAACAGTCTACTTCTTTTTTAAACTCAAGTCCAAACTTTGGAAAGAATGTGTCAATGCACCAACAGAAATAAAATCTACACCAGTCTCAGCATAAGCTCGAACTGTCTCCATTGTAATTCCACCAGAAGCCTCTACCTCAAATGTTTTGTTGATACGTTTAACCGCTTTACGCATAGTATCTGTATCAAAATTATCTAACATAATACGGTTGACTTGCCCTATGGCCAAAACCTCTTCAAGCTCTTCCATATCACGAACTTCTACTGTTATTTCTAGGTCGAGTTGCTTGTCTTTTAGGTAAGCCTGCACTTTCTCAATTGCTTTAGTCAAGCTGCCACAAAAGTCTACATGATTATCCTTAATCATGATTCGATCATAGAGTCCTGTGCGATAATTAGTAGCACCACCAATACGAACAGCCCATTTTTCTAGAAACCGTAGGAGAGGAGTTGTTTTTCGAGTATCTAGAATAGTGACAGGCAGGTCTTTGACGGTATCTGCAAACTGCCTAGCTAGCGTAGCTACACCACTCATGCGCTGCATAGCATTGAGTACCAAACGTTCTGCTTTCAGGATTGCTTGACTTTTTCCTTTTACCACAAAAGCGATATCTCCATATTTAACAGGGGTTCCATCTTGGATATGGACATCTATTTCAAAATCAGGATCTACATGCTTAAAAATATATTCTGCTAAAGCAACACCAGCTAGCACACCATCATCTTTAACTAACAAATGGGCTTTGCCCTCTGCGTCTGCAGGAACACAAGCTAAAGAAGTATGGTCCCCATCGCGTACGTCTTCTTCTAGAGCAGCTATTACAAATTGGTGAAGTTCTTTAGGATTAATCAATTCCATATTTAATCTTGTTTATTTTCACTCTAAATTAATCAATTTAGTGACTAAAGTCACTTCATTTCTAAGTGTAGACTTCTATCTTTACTCAACTAAGAAACAAACTATATGTTATTCTTATAATATCAAATATACAAACATACTGTACAAAAGCAGTATGATTAGACCACAAACCATTCAAAATATTATGATCGGTAAAGGATCAAAATTATATAGTATGGGGCGCATGAAATGTCCCAAATGCCATGAAGGTAATTTATACAAAACTTCATTGATATCGATGCAAGGCATATATAATATGCATAAGAAGTGTACAGAGTGCAATCAACCTTTTGAGCTAGAACCAGGATTTTATTGGGGAGCTATGTATATAGGCTATATGATGAGTTCGGGGTATATGCTTGTAGGAGCAGCTGTACTTATGGCTGGGTTTGGACTTGGGTTAGGATTCAGCTTTGGGCTATTGATATTTTTTGGTTTGATTGCTTTGCCTGCTATTGCTCGGTTAGCAAGGTCGATTTGGATAAATTTTTATGTTTCTTACAACAAAGATGCGATAAAGAATGTTAACACAGGCGAAAGGAAGTAGATCTGTTGTGTATTTAAATCCACTAGAGGTATAGGCAATAACTACTTTTTTTGATAGTTTTGAGACTCTTAACTTACTTAACTATAATAATGAGAATAGGAATTGTCTGTTATCCAACCTATGGAGGAAGTGGTGTAGTTGCTACTGAACTAGGTAAAGCATTGGCCGAAAGAGGGCATCAGGTTCACTTTATCAGCTATCGTCAACCTGCTCGATTGGAGCATTTTCATGAAAATATATTCTATAAGGAGGTTCGTTTTGCGGATTATCCTTTGTTTGATTATCCACCTTACGAAACAGCATTAGCTAGCAAACTAGTAGATGTAGTCAAGTATGATAAGTTGGATGTATTGCATGTACACTATGCTATTCCGCATGCCTCAGTAGCATATATGGCCAAAAAAATACTACTAGCCGAAGGTATATACATACCAACGGTAACAACCTTACATGGAACAGATATTACCTTAGTAGGTAAAGATCCTGCTTATGCACCTGTAGTTGCTTTTGCTATCAATAAATCAGATGGGGTTACTGCTGTGTCAGAGAGCCTAAAACAAGACACTTTAGAGTTTTTTAATATAAAGAAGGAGATTAAGGTTATTCCTAACTTTATTGATTTTTCTAGATTCAAAAAAACGGATAAAGACCACTTCAAAAAGGCTATAGCGCCTAATGGTGAAAAAATTCTTATACATATTTCTAATTTCCGAAAGGTAAAACGGGTAGATGATGTCGTGCGTATTTTTGCGAAGGTACGAGACCAAATGCCTGCTAAATTACTCCTAATAGGAGATGGCCCTGAGCGTCAAAATGTAGAGCAGCTCTGCCGTCAATTAGGACATTGCCAAGATATTCGATTTTTGGGTAAACAGGACGCAATAGAGGAGTTGTTGGCAATTTCAGACTTGTTTATCATGCCTTCAGGTAGTGAGAGTTTTGGATTATCAGCTTTAGAGGCAATGGCTTGTGAAGTTCCAGTTATTTCTTCCAATACAGGAGGCCTTCCAGAGGTAAATGTACATGGCAAAACAGGTTTTTTGAGCAATGTTGGAGATGTAGAGAGTATGGCTGCCAATGCTTTGAAGATATTTTCTAGCGAAAAAATGCACCAAGAGTTTAGAGCAAATGCCTTGAAACAAGCAGACTTATTTAACATTGGTAACATTTTACCGATATATGAAGATTACTATCAAGAGGTGATTGATACTTATGTTTATTAGATAATAACCGAAACTTTAGTAAATTGGATAGAAGTAAGTAATTGAACAAAAAGAGCACTCTAAAAATGTGTAAGTTATATTTGTCAACTTACTTACCATTTCTAAAAGAATTAACTCTATTCTATTATGATAACTAAAGAGGATATAACCAAAGTTTGGGAACATCTACAAGAAGTCACAGACCCTGAAATACCTGTGCTAACAATATTGGATATGGGCATTGTCAGGGATGTAAAAGTTAATGACCAAAGTCAATTAGAAGTAGTTATTACTCCAACCTATTCAGGCTGCCCAGCTATGGATATGATTGCCGTTAATATTAAGGCTGTATTGCAAAACCATGGTTTTGATGGGGTAGAGGTTTCCTCTGTCTTGAGTCCTGCTTGGACTACTGATTGGCTCTCTGAAGATGGCCGAAAAAAACTAAAGGCTTATGGAATAGCACCTCCAGAAGGTTCTAACGATAAGAGTACGTTGTTTGCCGAACCCAAGAAGATAGAATGCCCTAGATGTGGCTCTCGTCAGTCTAAAATGATTGCAGAATTTGGGTCTACAGCTTGTAAGTCTTTGTACCAATGTGAGGATTGTAAGGAACCGTTTGACTATTTTAAGTGTCATTAAGGTTTAAGGAAAAGTTATGAAAGATAAGATTTCTGTGTTTGAACTTATTGCACTGATAGGAGGACTTATTACAATCCTTGTGAGTATAGCTTATTATGTCAAGGCTCGTAAAACGATCAGTACAGGTACACATACTATCGGTAAAGTCATAAAATGCAAACATTATACAGCAGATGATGTAAATGGCTGCAAAATTACGATTCGCTATGATGCATATGAGGCAACTCTAGAGGTGATGTATATGTCAGATTGTGTAAAGGGGAAAGAATTAGAAGTGGTTTATGATCCTAAAAAGCCTAAGAATGTCTATCTAAATAACTCCTCACCATTAGGGTATTTGTTGGCCTTTTCTTTTATGGGATTAATGTTTATGGCTTTGGGATCTCTAAGGTGGTTGACTTAATACTTAATCATCGTTCTGTTTCCATTTTTTGACTTGTACTCTGTCTATAATCAACTCTACAGCATCGATTATAATTTCGGTGGGCAAACTAGCTCTATCAAAATGATTATCATCCAACAAAATATCAACTATTGCATCCACCATAGTAGAAATAGTACTGCTCCTATCAGGGTCGGCCAAATCTAGCATTAGGCGATCTACCACTCCAAATACAATATTA
>JAAEPD010000012.1 GCA_024222455.1 Aureispira sp. | reverse complement strand
AGAGTTCTGATGGCTGCTACAATATTAGAAGACATAAAAGCACAGTTTAGAAAAGGGGATGCTGTTACACGCCTAATAATGGCGAATGTAGTAGTGTTTATAGTGATCAATTTGATCTCTGTACCACTGTATCTCATGAAGAGCTACACAGGGTATTGGGATTTTATACATGAGTGGTTTTATTTACCTTCCGATTTATCAAAATTACCTTTCCGTATTTGGACAATATTTACCTACATGTTTTTGCATGCAGGTATTTGGCATTTGCTATTCAACATGCTAGTATTGTATTGGTTTGGGAAAATACTTAATGATTTGCTGCCCAATAGCAAGATTCTACCTATTTACTTATGGGGAGGACTTGTAGGTGGATTAGTGTTTGTAATGGCATTTAATATTTTTCCAGTTTTTGAAACAAAACCTGCTATATTAGGGGCTTCTGCTAGTGTAATGGCTGTTGTGTTGGCTGCGGCTACTACTAACCCAAAAGGTCAAATGCGACTCTTGTTTATAGGAAATGTAGAGTTGCAATACATTGCATTGGTTTTAGTTATATTAGATATAATGACAATCCCGTCTACCAATCCTGGAGGACATATAGCTCACTTGGGAGGGGCATTGATGGGGTGGTTTTTTATAGCACAACTTAGAAGAGGAATAGACTTAGCTAAACCTGTTAATAAGGTAGTTGGGTGGATGATTTTTAAGAAAAAAGGACCCCAAATGCAGCAAGCAGGTCGAGCTGCTCAACCACAGAAAAAACGTAGACAACCTAGAATGGTTGTGTATAGAGGTAAAGGTAACCAAAGCTCTGATTATGCAGGGGCTGAGTATGGCAATTCCTTTATACAAAAGTACAAACACATGACTGCTCAGGAATGTGTAGATGCTATCTTAGATAAGATTCGTCGGTCTGGCTATGACAGTTTGACAGAAGATGAAAAATCTTTTTTGGATAGAACCAGTAAGAAATAAATAGGAAGTATCGCTCAAGTTTTCCTTTATGGCTGCCTTTACAGAATGGTTGAAACGAATCTATATAAAATTATTGTTGGGGATTAATTGTGTATGTGCAGGTTTACTATTGTTGACTTATCTTGCTCCATTTGTGCCCCCTACATGGTTTTACCCCTTAGCTGTATTGGCTTTAGGCTATCCTTTTCTAGTCTTGTTTAATATCCTTTTTATTATTTGGTGGTTGTATCAACGAAATCGAGCCGTCTATATTTCCTTGGCGACTTTAGCTATAGGGTTTATGTTCTTAATCAACTTTTTAGGGCTAAATATTAGCAGTCATGCTACACCAGAAGATGCTGTTAAGGTAGTTTCATACAATGTGCGTTATTTTAATGCTCCTTTAGTGGCAGATGAAGCAAAACGAAAGGAACAGGCTCAAGCTATCTTGGACGATATAGGAACTGCTCAACCATTAATCTTTTGTGGACAAGAATTTTCGGCTAAAACAAGCCCTGAAACAGCTTATGCCTTTCAGTATTTGAAGGACCAACTAGGTCTGAAATATGTACATAGAGGAGGCGGCAGTAGTTTAGCTATTTGTTCTAAATATCCAATTAAAAACACTGCTAGATTAGATTTTGAAGGAACATATAATGGAGCTATATATGCAGATATACAGTTGCCTAACAAAATGGTTCGGGTTTATAGTATTCATTTGCAATCTACAGGTTTGGGGCATGATGCAGATGAAGTACTCAAAAAGAAAAATATAACTTCTTTGAACGATAAAAATACACAAGCTAAGTATCAACGTATAGGTTCTAAACTCAAAAATGCGTTTATAAAACGAACAGAACAAGCAAGGGCAATAGCCAAAAGCATAAAGGAATGTCCTCATGAGGTTATTGTTTGTGGAGATATGAATGATACCCCAATGTCTTATGCTTATCATACTATTGTGAAAGGACTAAAAGACTCTTTTTATGAAAAGGGTAGGGGCATAGGAAGTACTTATGCAGGCAAACTACCTGCATTGCGTATTGACTATATTCTAACCAGTTCTACTATAGATGTATATTCTCATCAAGTGCTCTCCAAAACTCTATCAGATCATTATGCTGTCACAGCTGATATTGGTCTATAGGTTGTGTTGTTGCAAAAAGGTTCTTATGGTATTGGTAATATCTCCATTTCTAGGATGTAACAAAGGATTAATTCCAACAGCTTTAGCACCTTCTAAGTTGTGTGGAGTATCTTCTATAAAAACCGTTTCTTGAGGTTTTAGTTGAGCATGATCTACTACATGCTGAAAAATAGGACTGTGTGGTTTGCGT
>JAAEPD010000011.1 GCA_024222455.1 Aureispira sp. | reverse complement strand
TTCATTGCTCATTCTCCAGTTGTTTTAATTGCTGATTATCATGCCTAGCAACATTTACTACCATTTCAGCAAACTTATTCGATACGTTTTCGCGTATGCCTTTGTTGATTTCCTTTGTGACTTGACCATCAATTTGCCCGTCTATTCCTTTTAGTTTTTCATTTACTATTTTTTCCACTTTTGAACCAGTTAGATAATCTATTAAACGTATACCACCACCATAAGTACTAGTAGTGAAATTGCCTCTACTATCAACTTTTTGCTCCAATAGTCTGCCAAATTGATTTTTAATTATCTCTATGATAGTTAAGCACTCTACTGTGTCACCCCATTTATCAGTGATAGTTACTTCTTTTTCAAGCCACTCATCAGCAAACCTTACAGCCTTATCTGCTATAGTTTCTTTAGCAATGCCAATTGATTCATTAATAGCTTTGTCAATTTCAGTTGAGGCTGTTTTCTCAACTTTGGCTAAACAGTCCTTAGATATTGCGTTCTTAACACCGTTGATAATTTGGTGTTGGACTTCCTCATCTATTGAACCATCTTCTTCAAGCCATTC
>JAAEPD010000010.1 GCA_024222455.1 Aureispira sp. | reverse complement strand
TACCCAGACCGTATTGTGATTTTTGATTGCCCACCTATTTTAGGTGTCACAGAAACCCCTGTTTTATCCGATCTTGTTGGTCAGGCACTCATTGTGGTTGAAGAATCAAAAACTAAAACCTCTGACGTAAAAAAGGCTGTAAGTCAGCTAAATTCTGATATAGCTTTAGGCTTAGTGATGAATAAAACCACTAATGCTAAAAAGGATGTATATGGCTATTATGGATACGGCTATGGTAGAAAAAATCAGTAATTTTCATAAAAAATTAGGCTGCCTTGTAGTCAGTAGCCTAATTTTTTCTAACTCCTTACTCGCAGGAGAATGGGGTTTTGTTCCGAGTTTGGGGCTTACTGAAACTTACACGAATAACATTGATCTTTCTCAACTTGATAAACAATCAAGCTTAGTTAGTCAGTTTATTATCGGTGCTGATGCTAATTTTACCTCAAAGAAATTACAATTTTCATTTGCAGGAACAGAAACCCTTGCAGGGTATAGCCATAACAGCGAGCTCAATGATGACTATCAAACTCTGCAAGCAAGTACCTCATATTCTATTTGGCAAGACAAGTTGCAAGCAATTGCAAGCTCCTCCATCGCTAATATTAGCAAAAATGATGCTGGCAATAGCTTAGCTGATTTAGTTTCAGGGGATACAGTTCAGCAGCAAAATCACTCTGCAGGCATAGAGTTCAATAGTAACAACAGTGATTACTCCTTATTTTCATCATTAGTTTATAGCCTCACTGAAACAGAAGATAATATAGGTGAAAGTGAAGGATTTAGTGCCCAAGTTAATAGTAAAAATGGTAATGCTGCTCGTGCGTTTTTTTGGAATATTGATGGTTTATTTTCTAATAGAAAAAACGACAGCTATGCCAATCCCAACCAAAGTTTAACCAGCGAAAATTATAGAGTAGAAACAAAATTAGGT
>JAAEPD010000009.1 GCA_024222455.1 Aureispira sp. | reverse complement strand
TTGAGCTTTTGCCGCAAAATCTGAGTAAAAAAAAATGGCAAAAAAAGCAAGTGAGATAGGTCTGATAACGGCCTTAAAACTATCCGAAGAGCTAAAACGAACCTATGTTCGCCCAAAAACAGCTCAAGAGTACAAAAACCACTTAGAAAGATTTGAAGCCTACTTGATAAAAAACAAGCTGGATAAGATGAAGCTCACCGAGTTTGATCGAAATCAAGCAATATTTTATTTAGATAGTGTGCTTATAGATCGAAAAGTGTTAACGATGACTCGCAACAACTACATGCGAGTAATGAAAGCCTTGTTCGGCACGTTGGTAGAAAGGGAGTATATACTCATAAATCCTTTTGTCGGCATCCCAAGGCTAAAAGAGACAAAAAAGAAGCGTAGAACCTTTACCAAGGAAGAAAAGCAAGTAATCATCCGATATGTTAAGCCAAACGATAAGCGTTTGTTCTTAGCGATCTGTTTATGTTATTACTGCGCCATCCGTCCAGTAGAGATGAAAAGACTAAAAATAAGTAACATAGATTTAAAGGCAGGAGTGATCCATATGGATGGGAGCCAAACGAAAAATAAGGAATGTGCAACGATCACAATTCCCAAAGTTTTAGCTCCATTATTGGAAAGTTTAGAATTAGAGAACTATCCAAAGCATTATTATCTGTTTGGCGCACAGAATTTAGAACCGAATGAAAAGGCAAGTGGGAGAGATACGATCTCGAAAAGACATCA
>JAAEPD010000008.1 GCA_024222455.1 Aureispira sp. | reverse complement strand
TTTTAAGCTAAACATTACAAACCACTTTTTTTATTTTAACTTTTTGTTTTTAAATCTCTTCTATGTTTAAACATATTAATAAGATTTGATATTGCCCATTTTTGACTTGGTTGCATGAGTCAATACAATATATTACATTTGTAACCTACGAAATTCTAAATAATTATAGTCACTAAATAAAGTTAGAAAATAATGAATGAGCAAAACAAGTCTAATGAGATAAACATAGAACTAACTGATGAGATAGCAGAAGGCACCTACTCCAATTTGACTATTATAAGTCACTCTAACAGTGAATTTATTATTGATTTTGTTCGATTAGTTCCCAATGTTCCTCAAGCTAAAGTAAAATCTCGGATTATTATGACCCCTCAACATGCAAAACGCCTAATGTTTGCATTAAGAGAAAATCTTAATAGATTTGAAAATGCTCATGGAACAATTAAAGATGCAGATCCTGGCATTCCGTATCCTATGAATTTTAGCAATACTAAAGGTCAAGCATAAAAAAAAAGAGCTTCTTAATAAGAAGCTCTTTTTTTTTTAGTCCATTATAGTTTGTTCTTCGACTTCCTTCTCTTCAGGAAGATCTTCACGTTCTACTACTATAAGTTTATTGTATCGCTCCAAACCTGTACCTGCTGGAATCTTCTTACCAACAATTACATTTTCCTTAAGCCCTTGCAAACCATCTGCAGATGCAGAAATAGCTGCAGTACTCAATACTTTGGTTGTCTCTTGGAAAGATGCAGCTGAAATCCAACTCTTAGTTCCCAAAGAAGACTTAGTAATACCCTGTAATATTGGCTTAGAAGTAGCAGATATTGCTTGACGTACTGTAAGTAATTTTTTATCGTTACGACGCAAGTTTGAGTTTTCTTCTCTCAACTGACGCTCTGTAATTAATTGTCCTGGATATACACTGTTAGAATCTCCAGCGTCCTCAATCAATAATTTATCATAAATACGGTCATTCTCTTCTAAGAAATCATGTTTGCTAACAGCTTCTTTCTCTAAGAATTTAGTATCACCTGGATCCAAGATTTGTACTTTACGCATCATTTGACGTACAATCACCTCAATGTGCTTATCATTAATAGTAATACCTTGAGCACGATATACTTCTTGAACTCCGTTCACTAAGTATTGTTGAACAGCAAAAGGCCCTTTAATTGCTAAGATATCATGAGGAGCAGTTGCTCCATTTGACAATGGAGTACCTGCACGAACAAAATCACCCTCTTGTACAAGAATATGTTTAGATAAACCAATTAGGTACTTACGTTTCTGACTATCTTTAGATGTGATGATACACTCACGATTACCACGCTTGATACGTCCAAAGCTAACTACCCCATCAATCTCTGCTACTACAGCAGGGTTAGAAGGTTTACGTGCCTCAAACAATTCAGTTACACGTGGTAGACCACCCGTGATATCCTGAATTTTACCCATTACACGAGGAATCTTAACTAAGGTTTGACCTTTGATAACCTTCTCCGCATCTTGTACTTTCACGTATGCACCTACTGGAATATTGTAAGAACGTAGAATATCTCCACTCTTATCTATAATCTTAATAGCAGGCACTTTTTTCTTATTCTTAGGCTCTATGATAACGATTTCCTCGTATCCAGTTTGTTCATCACGCTCTGATCGGTAAGTAATACCTTCTTCAATATTTTCAAACTCTAAAGTACCATCAAACTCTGTAATAATCGAAGCATTATAGGCATCCCAATCTGACATTAGATCACCTTTCTTAATCATCTCGCCTTCTTTTACATAAAGACCTGCACCATACATCAAGTGATTATTAGAAAGTACACGATTCGTTTTAGGATCTATAATACGAACCTCACCAGTACGAGAAAGTACGATAGGAACTTCTTCTCCTTTTTCTGGATCATTGTACAATACAGTACGAACACCATCAAACTCTAAACGTCCGTCAAATTTAGAAACTAAACTTGATTCCTCAACCGTATAAGATGCAGTACCACCCACGTGGAAGGTACGAAGTGTCAACTGTGTACCCGGTTCACCAATAGACTGTGCAGCAATAATACCAACAGCATCACCCATTTCTGCATTACGCCCAGTAGCCATATTTTGTCCATAGCAATAGTTACAAACACCTCTTTTCGACTCACAAGTCAATACAGATCGAACTTCTAACATTTCAATACCTGCCTCTTGTATCTCTAAAGCTATTTCTTTTGTAATCATTACATCAGAAGCAACAATCAAGGTATCAGACTCAGGTACATAAACATCATATAAAGGATAACGTCCTATAATACGATCAGATATAGGTAAAACAACTTTATCATTCTCAATAAATGCCGTCATTTCGATACCTCTCAATGTACCACAATCTACTTCATTAATAACTACATCCTGAGATACATCAACCAAACGACGTGTCAAATAACCCGCATCGGCTGTTTTCAATGCCGTATCCGCCAAACCTTTACGAGCACCGTGAGTAGAGATAAAGTACTCTAATACCGATAACCCATTTACAAAGTTTGATAAAATTGGATTTTCAATAATTGCTCCACCAGTATCACCCGACTTTCTCGGTTTTGCCATCAAACCACGAAGCCCACATAGCTGTTTAATCTGCTGTTTAGAACCACGTGCACCTGAATCTAACATCATATACACAGAGTTGAAACCTTGCTTATGCGAAGCCATCTCGTCCATCAATGTGTTAGTGATCTGATTATCGGCCTGAGTCCATTGATCAATAATCTGATTATAACGCTCATTATTTGTAATCAATCCCATATTATAGTTATCCCATACAGCATCTACCTCTTCATGAGTTAACTCTAAGATTTTACTACGTGTAGATGGTGTAATTAGATCAGGAAGATTAAATGATAATCCACCTCTATATGACCAATAGAACCCTAAGTTTTTAATTGCATCCAAGAACTTAGCTGCAACCGCAAAATTAGTATCGTTAATAATGTTATAGATAATTTTTTTCAAATTCTTTTTAGATAGAATTTGATTGATAAATGGAATCTCTTCAGGTACAGAGTTATTAAATATAACACGCCCTACAGTAGTTTCCAACATTTCATATCCCTTCTCATTATCAGCAGGAATACGTACTTTTATCCATGCATGTAAATCTATGTTCCCTTCATTATAAGCAATTAATACTTCTTCTAAAGCATAGAATCTACGTCCTTCTCCTCTAACTACATCATCACCAATGTTTCTACGGCCTTTACTCAAGTAGTAAAGTCCCAATACCATATCCTGAGAAGGTGCCGTAATTGGAGTACCATTCTGAGGGTTCAACATATTGTGTGCAGAAAGCATCAAGATCTGAGCCTCTAATATAGCAGCACTACTCAATGGAACGTGAACAGCCATCTGATCACCATCAAAATCAGCATTAAATGCAGTACATACTAGAGGGTGTAGTTGAATAGCTTTACCTTCAATCAATTTAGGCTGGAATGCTTGAATTGACAATCTGTGCAGCGTAGGTGCACGGTTAAGCATAATAGGATGTCCTCTCAATATATTTTCTAAGATATCCCAAATAACAGGATCTTTTCTATCTACTAATTTTTTAGCAGACTTCACTGTTTTCACAATACCACGCTCAATCAACTTACGGATAACGAAAGGTTTGAACAACTCTGCGGCCATATTCTTAGGAATACCACACTCATGTAATTGTAATGTAGGTCCTACAACAATTACTGAACGGCCAGAGTAATCAACACGTTTACCCAATAAGTTTTGACGGAAACGACCTTGCTTACCTTTTAGTACATCACTCAAAGATTTCAGGGCACGACCACCTTCTGCTTTTACAGCATTTGACTTACGTGAGTTATCAAACAATGAATCTACAGCCTCTTGCAACATTCGTTTTTCATTACGTAAGATCACCTCAGGAGCTTTGATCTCCAATAAGCGCTTCAAACGATTATTACGAATAATTACACGACGGTAAAGATCATTCATATCAGAACTTGCAAAACGACCACCATCTAATGGTACTAATGGGCGAAGTTCTGGTGGAATAACAGGTAGATATTCAATAATCATCCATTCTGGGCGATTCTCTACACGTGTTTGTCCATCTCTAAATGCTTCTACTACTCTCAAACGTTTCAACGCTTCTGATTTACGTTGCTGAGAATTTTCAGTAGCTGCTTTATCTCTCAATTGGTAAGACAATCTGTCTAAGTATGTTTCACCACTTTCTGTATTTGGAATAGGCTCACTCAAACCTGATAACAAAGCACGGATAGCATCTGCACCCATTTTTGCTACAAATTTGTTTGGATCATCATCCGGAAGCATTTGATTCTCTCTAGGCAAAGAGTCCAAAATATCTAGGTACTCCTCTTCTGTCAATAAATCTTTTTCTGCGCTACCATTTATACCACGCTCTGCGATAATAGGGCTTGGTTGGATAACAACATAACGCTCATAATAAATAATTGACTCTAACTTCTTAGAAGAATATCCTAATAGATATCCAATTTTGTTAGGCAATGATTTGAAGTACCATATATGTACTACAGGAACTACCAACTTAATGTGTCCCATACGCTCACGACGAACCTTCTTCTCTGTTACCTCTACCCCACAACGATCGCAAACAATACCTTTATATCGAATACGCTTGTATTTACCACAATAACACTCATAATCCTTTACAGGACCAAATATACGCTCGCAAAACAAACCATCACGCTCAGGCTTATAAGAACGATAGTTAATGGTTTCTGGTTTTAATACCTCACCATACGAACGCTCTAAGATAGCATCAGGAGATGCTAAACTAAGTGTAATAGAATCAAATGCATTTCTGACTTTAAAATTATTATTCTTTTTAAATGGCATCGAACGTTAATTTTAGTTTATATCCTAAAAAATGCTGCCTAAAACTAGCATGTAGTCTTGACAACATAATATCAAATATCAAGACAGATTCGCTAATAGGTTTATTAGAGAATCTGTCTATAATATATATTAGTCAAATCGAACTTCTAAAGCTAATCCTCTCAACTCATGTACAAGTACATTAAAGGATTCAGGAATATTAGGAGTCGGTAAGTTATCACCTTTCACAATAGCCTCGTATGCTTTAGCACGTCCAACAATATCATCAGATTTTAGCGTTAGTAGCTCTTGGAGTATACTAGCTGCTCCAAATGCCTCTAATGCCCAAACCTCCATCTCACCAAAACGCTGACCACCAAATTGGGCCTTACCACCAAGTGGTTGTTGAGTGATAAGAGAATATGGTCCAATAGAACGCGCATGCATCTTATCATCTACCATATGTGATAATTTCAACATATAGATAATACCCACAGTTGCTTTTTGGTGGAACTGATCTCCAGTCTCTCCATCAAACAAATAAGTTTGGCCATAGTGAGGCAAGTTTGCATCCTTCACCAATTTCTCAATTTGTTTTGGTTTAGCACCATCAAATACTGGTGTGGCATACTTAACACCTAGTTTTTCTCCAGCCCAACCCAATACTGTTTCGAATATCTGACCAAGGTTCATACGAGAAGGTACACCTAGTGGATTCAATACGATATCCATTGGAGTTCCATCTTCTAAGAACGGCATATCTTCATCACGTACAATTCTAGCAACAATACCTTTATTACCGTGACGACCTGCAAGCTTATCACCTACTTTCAATTTACGTTTCTTAGCAAGATAAACTTTAGCCAATTTCAATACACCAGCAGGCAATTCATCACCAATAGTAATTGCAAATTTTTCACGCTTGTAATCACTAATAGCTTCGTTGATCTTGATAGTATAGTTGTGCAACAACTGATGAACTAACTTATTGGTTTTGTCATCCTCTGTCCATGCAGAATAATCTACAACTTGGAAGTCAATCTCATTTAAGCCTTTTTCTGAGAATTTGGCTCCTTTAGCAATCAACATCTCATTGTAAATACTCTTAATACCTTTAGCCGTTTTACCTTTCAAAAGGATTAAAAGCTTGTCAATTAAAATTGATCTAAACTTATTCAAATGCTTTTTGTGTTCAGCATCTAAGTCTAACAATAATTTCTTATCCTTAGCTTTTTGAATTTTATCCTTCTTAGCACGTTGGAACAAGTGCTTATTGATAACAACACCTTTAGTTGATGGAGGTGCCTTCAAAGAAGCATCTTTCACATCACCAGCTTTATCACCAAATATTGCTCTCAACAGTTTTTCTTCTGGAGTAGGATCAGATTCACCTTTAGGTGTAATTTTACCAATAATAATATCTCCTTCACGTACCCAAGCACCTACACGGATAATTCCATGTTCATCAAGATCCTTAGTTGCTTCCTCACTAACATTCGGAATATCATTTGTAAACTCTTCTTCTCCCAGTTTTGTATCGCGTACATCAACTTCGTAAGAATCAATATGCAATGAAGTAAATACATCCTCACGTACTACACGCTCAGAAAGCACAATTGCATCCTCAAAGTTATACCCTTTCCAAGGCATAAAGGCTACTCTCAAGTTTTGTCCAAGAGCCAATTCACCTTTTTCCGTAGCATAACCATCACACAATACTTTTCCAGCATGTACTTTATCACCTTTCTTAACGATCGGTTTCAAGTTCACACATGAGTTTTGGTTTGTACGTCTAAACTTAATCAGATTATATGTTTTGAAATCATCCTCAAAAGAAACTGACTTCTCATCTTCTGTACGATCATATTTAACAATGATCTTATTAGCATCTACATACTCAATTACACCATCACCTTCTGCATTCACTAACATTCTAGAATCCTGTGCTACCTTACCTTCCAAACCTGTTCCAACAATCGGAGACTGAGGTTTTAATAAAGGTACTGCTTGACGCTGCATATTCGACCCCATCAGGGCACGGTTAGCATCATCATGCGACAAGAAAGGAATCAAAGAAGCAGAAACACCTACAATTTGGTTAGGCGAAATATCAATATACTCAAGATCTTCAGGAGTCAAGACAGGGAATTCCCCATGTTGTCTACACTTGATACGATCAGTAGCAAACTCTCCTAATGTTGATATTTTAGTATTTGCTTGTGCAATAATTGCATAATCCTCTTCTTCTGCAGAAAGATACTTAGGCAAGTTCTCTAAATCTACCTTATTTTCTACAATTCGACGATAAGGAGTTTCGATAAAGCCCATTTTGTTGATCTTCGCATGTACACATAGTGTAGAGATCAATCCAATATTAGGTCCCTCTGGTGTCTCAATAGTACACAAACGGCCATAGTGAGAATAGTGAACATCACGCACCTCAAAACCTGCACGCTCTCTCGAAAGACCACCAGGTCCTAATGCAGAAATACGACGTTTGTGAGTAATCTCAGATAATGGATTTGTTTGATCTGCAAACTGTGATAATTGACTCGTTCCAAAGAAAGAGTTAATCACAGAAGACAATGTACGAGCATTGATTAAGTCAACAGGAGTAAACACCTCATTGTCACGAACATTCATACGCTCACGGATTGTTCTAGCCATTCTAGCTAAACCTACTCCAAACTGTGCATACAACTGCTCTCCTACTGTACGAACACGACGGTTACTTAGATGATCGATATCATCAATCTCCGCTTTTTGATTAATTAACTTAATCAAGTAAGTTACAATAGCAATTATATCTTCTTTAGTTAGAACACTTACCTCTCTAGGAATGTCTAACTCTAATTTTCTATTAATTTTATAACGTCCAACATCGCCTAAGTTATAGCGTTTGTCAGAGAAGAATAATTTTTCAATAATTCCTCTAGCCGTTTCCTCATCTGGCGGATCAGATCCTCTCAGTTGACGATAGATATGTTGTACTGCTTCAACCTCTGAGTTAGAAGTATCTTTTTGCAGTGTATTATAAATAACCGAAAAGTCATCTGCTACATCTTCTTTTTGAAGAATGATGCTATCAATATCAACCTCTAAAATTCTTTCGATTTTTTCATCATCAAGAATTTCATCACGCTCAAAGATAACCTCATTACGCTCGATAGAAACTACCTCACCAGTATCCTCATCCACAAAATCCTCTACCCAACTACGTAAAACACGAGCAGCAAGTTTTCGACCTATATGTTTTTCTAATTTCTTTTTAGTTGTAGGCACTTCATCTGCCAAACCAAATAGATTCAATATATCCTTATCAGAATCAAATCCGATAGCACGTAATAAAGTAGTTACAGGGAACTTCTTCTTACGATCGATATAAGCATACATTACAGAGTTAATATCTGTAGCAAACTCCATCCAAGCTCCCTTAAAAGGAATAACTCGTGCAGAGTATATTTTAGTCCCATTAGGGTGGCGGCTTTGTCCAAAGAATACCCCAGGAGAACGATGTAGTTGAGATACTATAACGCGCTCTGCTCCATTGATAACAAACGTACCTTTTGGAGTCATATATGGGATATTACCCAAAAATACATCTTGAACAGTTTGTTCAAAATCCACATGCTCCTCATCATTACAAGACAACCTCAATTTTGCCTTTAAAGGAACACTATATGTTAATCCTCTTTGCATACACTCTTGGATAGAGTAACGAGGAGGATCAATAAAATAATTCAAAAATTCTAGTACAAAAATATTCCGAGCATCCGTTATGGGGAAATTGTCTTGGAAAACTTGATACAGACCCTCTTTTTCCCTATTCTCAGGAGTTGTTTCCAACTGAAAAAATTCTTGGAAAGACTTTACTTGAATTTCTAAGAAATCAGGATACTGAGACTCATGTTTAATTATACCAAAACTGTGACGGGTAGATACTGGAACACCAGTGTTGTTAGTCTTGTTGTTTGATGCCATGAAGCCAATTTTTAAAATTAAATTCAGTAATTACTGAATAAGAAGAATCGCCTATCTGTTATCTATTATTAGTCCTTTATGATTATATTCATTTGCAGTTGCTAACACTACAAAATCCAATCAGACTACAACTTGTAAATATGCTTGATTCGTATATAGCGCAGTAGGCTTAGTTACTTTTTAGTAACTAAGCCCACACTTATTGCTAAAAGTATAGGTGTATGAGCAATTGCTCACATCAACCAACTTTATTATTTAAGTTCTACTTCAGCACCTACTCCTTCAAGAGCAGATTTCAAGCTTTCTGCTTCATCTTTAGCACATCCTTCCTTCACAGGACAAGGAGCACCATCAACGATACCTTTAGCATCTTTCAAACCTATACCTAAAAGGTTTTTAACCTCTTTTACTACTTTCAATTTAGCAGAACCAGCAGATTTTAAGATAACATCGAATTCAGTTTGAGCAGCAGCTTCTTCTCCACCACCAGCACCACCAGCAGCAACAGCTACAGCAGCAGCAGCAGGTTCGATACCATATTGGTCTTTAAGGATATCAGCAAGTTCTTTTACGTCTTTAACTGTCAAGTTTACCAATTGCTCAGCTAATTGAGTTAGATCAGCCATTTTTGTATTAATTTTAAATTTTCTTTAAGAATTAGATTTCAAACATATATATATTTGATCTTGGATGGAAGCCTCTCCAATATCATGGTTAATGCTAGGTAACAACTAGCCTTCACGCTCTTCTAAAGCCTTGAGTATACCACCAATAGTGTTGCCACCTGATTGTAAAGCACCCAAAACATTTTTCATTGGCGATTCTAACAAAGCAATAACATCTGCGATTAATTCGTTTTTCGACTTTAATTTAGCCAATGTATCTACTTGCTCATCACCTACAAAAGTATCACCATCAATGAAAGCTGCTTTTAATAAAGGCTTTTCATTTTTGTCCTCTCTAAACTTCTTGATCAACTTAGCAGGTTCGTTACCTGTTTCAGTAAACATCAATGCAGAGAAACCTTTGAGGGTATTAATCACCTCTTCATATTGATTACTATTCTCTTTAGCAGCTTTTTCAAGCGCTTTTTGAATCAATGTATTTTTTACAACTTTTAATTCGATTTCTTTTTCGAAACAAAGTCTACGTAACTGATTATTTTTTTCAACAGTTAACTCAGAACAGTCTGTCACATAAAAGTATTTACTATCTGTAAATCTTTGTGCCAACTCGTCTATAACTGCTGTTTTTTCTGCTCTTGTCATTTCTATACAAATTTATAAAAGCTATTTCAACAAATAATGCCCAAAATTACTTAATAACAGCTGCTTTAGGATCTATTTTCACGCTTGGGCTCATTGTAGAAGCAGTGAAAATACTTTTCATATAAATACCTTTAGCTGATGAAGGCTTCATTTTTTGTAAGGTAGTCAATACCTCTCTAGCATTATCAGCTAATTTTTCTGGAGTAAAAGATACTCTTCCTACAGATGTATGTACAATACCATACTTATCTACACGGAAAGATGTTTTTCCTTTTTTGATTGCTGTAACAGCATCTCCAATACTTTGATCCTGGCGTACAACTGTACCCGACTTAGGATTAGGCATAAGACCACGAGGTCCTAATACTCTACCTAGACGACCTAATTTAGGCATTACACTTGCCATAGCTACAATCACATCCATTTCTAACCATCCACCTTGCATTTTTTGTAGATATTCATCTAAACCTACAAAGTCAGCTCCAGCAGCTTTAGCCTCTTCCTCCTTATCAGGAGAACAAAGTACTAATACTTTCTTGTCTTTACCAGTACCATGAGGTAAAGAGATGGTTCCGCGTAAATTCTGATCCGCTTTTCTAGGATCTACTCCCAAACGAATGTGTAAATCTACAGATGCATCGAACTTCGCAATGTTCACTTCTTTAACAAGTCCCATCGCTTCCTCAAGTGAGTATACCTTTTCAGCATCCACTTTTTTGAGCGCTTCTGCTCTTTTTTTACTTATTCCCATAATCTTCTTTTCATTTACATACATAGATTTAGAGGTCTTATCTATGTATAAAAAACTTCACGTTTTAAATCAAAAATCTAATTTTGTTAGCTTAATTAAGCCTCCCAAGGAGCAGCACCTTCAACAGTCAATCCCATACTTCTTGCAGTTCCAGCTACCATTCTCATAGCAGACTCTACTGTAAAGCAGTTTAAATCAACCATTTTGCTTTCTGCAATTGTTTTTACTTGATCCCAAGACACTTTACCTACTTTTTGTCTGTTAGACTGAGGTGATCCTGACTTAATTCCTGCTGCTTGCTTCAATTGTATAGCAGCTGGAGGAGTCTTGATCACAAAAGTGAATGACTTGTCTTTGAATACTGTAATAATAACAGGTAATACTTGACCCATTTTATCTTGAGTTTCTGCATTATAACGTTTGCAGAATTCCATGATATTCACACCCTTTGCACCTAAAGCTGGTCCTACGGGTGGAGCTGGGTTAGCTTGACCTCCTTTTACTTGCAGCTTAATCAGCGCATCTATTTCTTTTGCCATTGCTAAATATTATTAAGATTGTTTTTCAACTTGCATAAAATTCAATTCTACTTCTGTTCCTCTACCAAATACCTTGATAATTACAGTCAACTTCTTCTTCTCTTCATTAACATCTTGAATTGTTCCAAGAAAATTATGAAAAGGTCCTTCTATCACTTTCACTTCTTCTCCTACTATAAATGGTTCAGCTAGTGACTCACCTGTTTCTTCCGAATTATCAACTTTACTAAGGATGCGTTTAACCTCATCCTCTCTCATTGGAATAGGTCTCTTATTCCCCAAAAAATGTATTACATCTTTAAGTGTAGTAATAGATTGGATCTTATCACCATCTAAAGCACTACGACCACTATCTAAGACAGTAGCTTCTACAAAGATATATCCAGGAGTAAGTGTTCTATCTTGGATTACCTTCTTACCATTACGGATTTTGTAAACTTTTTCGGTAGGAACAACAATTTGAGGAATAATTCCGCGCCAATCATTTCGATCTATCTCGAATTCAATACGCTCTTTTATCTTTCGTTCTTTATTTGACACTACGCGCAAACAATACCACTTAGTTTCTTTCTCTGCCATGATAAAAACCTAGCCTCTCTTTTATATGTTGTGTAAGATGTTTTGAACGTTTTTTCTTAGTATAGAAAGCCTAATATAAAGACCCATACCTTATCTATTGCCCATACAGATAGAGCCAACATAACAGAAGCAATAATAACAACTACTGTTGTCTGTTGTAATTCTGCCCATGATGGCCAAGTTACCTCTTGACGAAGTTCTTTAACGCTATCTTTAAAATATTGTATCATTACACTTGTTAGTATAGTATAAAATAAAAAAATGCACGGGTGGAGGGACTCGAACCCCCAACCCTCGGTTTTGGAGACCGATGCTCTGCCAATTGAGCCACACCCGTAAGAAAGGTTAAGCTCTATAATATATATGGAGCCTAACCTTTATATTAACTTTGGTCTATTTACCTTCTCCAAAAAGGATAAATAAATATTACTCGATAATTTCAGTCACTTGACCAGCACCTACTGTACGACCACCTTCGCGAATTGCAAAACGCAATCCTTTTTCCATAGCGATAGAAGCAATAAGTTCTACAGTCAATGTTAAGTTATCACCAGGCATTACCATTTCTACACCTTCTGGCAATTGGATTGCTCCAGTTACATCAGTTGTACGGAAATAGAATTGTGGGCGGTAACCGTTGAAGAATGGCTTGTGACGTCCACCTTCATCTTTAGATAATACATATACTTCACACTTGAATTTAGTATGAGGTTGTACTGAACCTGGCTTACAGATAACCATACCTCTCTTAAGAGCTGTTTTATCTACACCACGTAGTAATAAACCAGCGTTATCACCAGCCTCACCACGATCTAAGATTTTACGGAACATCTCTACTCCAGTTACAGTAGAAGTAATTTTATCACCATCTTCCATGAAACCTAGAATATCTACAACATCACCTGTATTGATAACTCCACGCTCGATACGTCCAGTTGCTACTGTACCACGACCTGTGATAGAGAATACATCCTCGATAGGCATCAAGAAAGGCTTATCAACATCACGCTCAGGAAGAGGAATTTCAGTGTCTACTGCATCCATCAATTCCATGATTTTAGCGATGCCGTCAGCATCACCTTCTAATGCTTTCAATGCAGATCCCATAACGATAGCAGCATCGTCACCATTAAACTCATAAGAGCTCAACAATTCACGTACTTCCATATCTACAAGCTCTAACATTTCTTCGTCATCAACAAGGTCTACTTTATTCATGAAAACAACGATCTGAGGAACACCAACTTGGCGAGCCAAAAGGATGTGCTCACGAGTTTGTGGCATTGGTCCATCAGTAGCAGCTACTACTAAGATAGCACCATCCATTTGTGCAGCACCCGTTACCATATTCTTCACATAATCCGCGTGACCTGGACAGTCTACGTGTGCATAGTGACGATTTGCTGTTTCATACTCTACGTGTGCAGTATTAATTGTAATACCACGCTCTCTTTCTTCAGGAGCACCATCGATAGAATCGTAATCTTTTTTCTCTGCAAGACCTTGATCAGCTAGTACCTTTGTAATAGCAGCAGTTAATGTTGTTTTTCCGTGGTCTACGTGCCCAATTGTTCCGATATTAACGTGGGGCTTGTCGCGATTAAACGTTTCCTTAGCCATCGTTGCTTAAGTAATTAATGTGTTTAAAAATTGATTCTCTTGAACTATATAAAATTTAGTCTTGGATAACTGCTGTGTGCTCCTACTATAGAGCCAACGAGGAGAATTGAACTCCCGACCTCTTCCTTACCAAGGAAGTGCTCTACCCCTGAGCTACGTTGGCTTGTCCAAAGACCAACAGTGTACTCAAAACATAATCTTCAAAAAATGGTTAAAGGGAATACTAGATTCCCTTTAACTGTTGAGCGAGAGACGAGACTCGAACCCGCGACCGTTAGCTTGGAAGGCTAATGCTCTACCAACTGAGCTACTC
>JAAEPD010000007.1 GCA_024222455.1 Aureispira sp. | reverse complement strand
GAGGATATTTTAGTTCAACAAGTGGAAATGTTACTGATGAAGTAATCAAAGCATATATAGAGAATCACAACGATTCTAAGCAAAGTGATAACTCGAATAATATTTCTTTAGAATAGTCAGGGGACTTATAGTCCTAATTTGTAACCTACCAGACTTCAGCTGGTAGTATTTCAGATCATTTTCGACAATGGAGTTGCTAGGATAGTTATCAGTCCATTGAAAAATGCCATTTTGCTCTAGTTTAATTTTACTATTTCGATAAATTTGGAAGAGCTCGTTCAACTCAGACAATTGGCCTTTCTCAATTTTTAGTTGTGAGGTTTCTACAACATCTAACTCTGTATCATAAATTAGCATTCCTTGATTTTCTTGGTCTAGTTGAGCAACTAGCTCTCCCTTTTTAGTCCATATAGCACTTTGTCCAACACTCAAAAAGTTATCACAATATCCCACAGAATTTGCCATTAGGATAGGGGTGTTAAATTCCTGTGCAATTTTAGGAAAATGAGAAAATGCTTTTTCAATTCCTCCCTGAGGTTTGGCGACACTTGCAATATAAATTTCTGCACCATTTTTTTTAGCATTCAAGAAATGCTCAGCTTGCAAAGTCTCATAACAAATACCAATAGCTATTTTCTTTTGTTTAATGTTTAAGAAAACTTGATTGTTGCCACAAACAAAATAAGGCAGTTCGTCAGCATGAAGCATTTGTTTAGAATAAACGAGTCTTTTTTTATTTGGTTGAAAAATCAATAGGCTAATATTGATACCGTCAATTCCATTTGTTGGCATTCCAATTCCTATAGTGATAGTATGTTTATCTGATAATTCCTGGAATGGATTAAACATAATATTATCAACAGTAGTAGCCAGTTTCTTTGCCAAATCAGGTTCATAACTTGTAACAGATAGTTCTGGGAAAATTACTAAATCTGCATTTGAATTGATTGCACGCTGAATTATACGTAAGTGATTTTCTATATTTTTGTTAACTTCTCCTTTCAAAGATTTTGTTTGGGCAATGCAAATTTTCATTTTTTAAGAATGCTTTAGTTACTAAATTTTATCCAAATCTGATATAGTTAATTGATTTATAGTATTTCCTGTGTTTAATGTTGAAATAGGCTCGAATAACAAAACAGATACTTCTTCAGGAGCATAAGGTTTATGCTCTATTCCTTTTGGAATAATTACAAATTCTCCAGAATTAAGTTCTAAAGTTTTATCTTTTAATTCAATGAATAATTTGCCATGTATTACATAGAAAAATTCATCTTCATGCTCATGCTTGTGCATAATAAAATCTCCTTTAAACTTTGCTAGTTTAACAAATTGCTGATTAAGTTGGCCTACAATTTTTGGAGTCCAGTATTCATCAAATAGCTGAAGTTTAGAGCCTAAATTGACTTTAGTGATGGCCATTTTATTTATTATTTTTTATATTATTAAATACTCTGTAGCAAAAGTTATTTATGTCTTTTAACCAAAATGGTAAAATCAAGTGTTTCAGGCCTAGTGCCACACATAAATATACGAAAGGTGAAGGGAATATATCATTGCCGCTAGTGCAGTCTTGTACACAGTTATTGTATCATTTTCTTTTCTCCATTTTCATCAAAACTCTCAATATGCGGCTCTCCATTTTCATCAAGATATATTTGTAATCTTGGTTTGTTGTTTTTAGCCATTAAAAAAAGCCCCACCTTTTCTTCAAAGGTTCTACCGACAAATAATCTTCGAGGTGCTAAATTCTCTGGGTCACTGAAAAATTTTTCATATTCAGCTTCTTGAAGTAGAGAGTCTTCGATATTTTTTATCCTAATCAATTCCGCAGTAAGAACCGTATTAGATTGTCTGTCTGAACGTTCTTGCAATAAAAGACCATATTGTTTTTTCCATTCTCCATCTTCTAGGTGTTCATCTTTTCGTAGTGCCATTATTTGGTCATTTTTTCGCTGATCAAATGTCAGAAGCTGGTAGCTGTCCGTACTGTCAATTCCATATACTAGTCCACCAATTTCATCCCCATCTTCATTGAAGAACAGCAAGCCAGCTATATTTCTTTCAGTTTCTTCTGGGTTCACTAGCTCACCATCAATTGTGGCTAATGCCTGTCTTTCGGGGTTGCTCAAAACCATATAAGTATTTCCATCCTTTCCTACAATATTAAGCCTTCCCGTTGTGATTTCTGGTATCGTATTTTTCCAATTATGTACCTCTTTTTCTAGGGGGGATATTACTAGGTAAACGATAATAAATACCAAAAGTATAAAATTTATTAATGGTAGTTTTTTCATTATGAATGTTTTATATAATTGTATGCAATGTTCATATATGGTTGCATTTAATACTTAAATAAAAACAAAACAAGATTCATAATCAAATAAAAAAAAGGCATAAGTTAAGTATTCATTCTCTAGTTTTCCACTAGAGATTTATTGATGAGTTGAAATCTAGCCTTTGGCAGCATAAAAAAAATAGGGACTTTGAGGAGATAGTCTTGTTCTACAGAATCGCTAATCATCTAAAATATTATCTTCTCTTTTTTCGGCAGTCATGATTTTATAAAGGACAAAACCAATTCCTATCAGAAAGTGTAAAATAACGATAGCAGCTATAAGGTAAACAGTGGTATTACTGGCCATGATTGTTGTGTTTGATGTCTTGCAAAAATAGCTTGTTCGCTGTTTAAATTAAATGACTTTTGTCACAGAGTAGAATAACTTTTGATAACTATTGAACCCAAAAATCAATAAGCTCTGTAAATGGATTCTCATCTAAAATCCAGTAAAGTATAGCACTAGAGATAAGTGCATGAGAAACGATAACTGCCCAAAGTTTTCCAGTATTTAAAAAATAATAAGCATAGGCAAAACCACCTATTGCAGAAGGAATGATAAGATTTGGATAAGGAATGTGCATAATACCAAAAATAACCCCTGTCATTGCTGCTGCATGAAACTCAGGGACTTTACTCCATTGTTGACTAATACTAAGCATTCGCAAGGCTAAATAACGCTGTGCTAAAAAATGCTGAATGGCAGCATAATAGAAATAAGTAAACGTAATAGCTATCGAGGATAATGCCGTCTGAAAAGTGATTTTATTATAAACAGCGCCATAAATCCAAGCAAATAGAAATAGACCAATAGTAATAAAGAGGAGAGTCCTATCAAATTTTTGTAGCTGTTGTATGGCAGGTTTATGTAGACCTAACTTACTGCCCCAAATATAGATTAGTATAGATATAATAGTGCAAACAATAAAATCGGATAAGGTATCTCTAGGATAGCCTAAAAAGTAAACTAAAATAAAAGGTGCAAAGGTAGCTTCTACAATGAGCCAAATACTAGATTTTTTATTCATCTATGCAAAAAGTTCTAGAATAGAAATAAATGGGTTTTTACCAAAAAACCAGAAAATAAGAGTGCTCGATATCAAGGCATGTGCAAAAACGACCATCCAAAGCCGTCCTGTACTTAGGTAATAATAAGCAAAGAGCATCCCTCCTATAGTTGAGGGGATTATCAAATGTGGAAAAGGAATATGCAAAACACCAAAGACCAAACCAGTGAATAAGGCTGCTTTAGGTTTATGTTCTTTACTTACTTGCATCATTCTTGCGGCTAAATAACGCTGAGCCAAAAAATGCTGAATGATAGCATAGTAAAAATAAGTTAGCGTAATAGCTAGAGAAGCTAAGGCTGTATTGAGACTTAACTTATCCTTGCTGAAACCATAAAACCAAGCTGCTGAAAATAGTCCAAAGGTCAAGGCCAGAAGCATATAATCTGCTCGCCCCCATGATTGCAAATCAGCTTTGTACAACCCTAATTCTTCAGAACTACGGTAGACCAATAGACATAAAATAGTGCAGACCACAAAATCAGATAAAGCAGCTCTAGGGTAGACCAAAAAATAAGTCAGAGCCAATGCTCCTATAATAAATTCACCTATTTGCCAAGCTGTTAATCCTTGACGCTTACTATGTTCTCTCATAGCTGCAAATATACAGCTTTATTTTGGTTCAAAACCCAATACAAAATTGAAAGCACCATATTTATCAAAAGATTGTCCTTGTAGATGAGGTTTGTCAAAGCCTATTCCCCAATCAACACCCAATGTCCCAAATGCAGGCAAATGCACTCGAGCGCCAATCCCTACAGTACGTTTAAGGTCAAACGGATTGTAATCTTTGAACCCAGACCAAGCATTGCCAGCTTCCGCAAAAGCTTGTACCCAAGCAGTCATGCTAGGCTTTGAAAACAGTAAATAACGCAGTTCTATCGTGTATTTATTGTAGATAGCAGCACCTCCTTCATTAGCAGCAGATACATCTGATATAGGATCTTCATAGCCTCGCAAAGAGATAATATCACGCCCTTGCAAACTCCCCGTAGAACTAGCTAGTCCATTGCCTCCAAGTTCATAACGCTCGAAAGGAGATAAACCTAATTTTTTATTATAATAACCTAAGAAGCCCATTTTTGCCCCTAATTTTAGCACTAGGTTTTTTGTTAAACTAGTATACCATTCCATGTCCAAATCCCATTTGTGATATTCTGCCCATTTATAGCGTTGTGCAGTTCCTATGTCTCCACTGTTTTGATTGCCCAATAGTGAGTAGGGGAGCGTGAGTTGCATCGAAAGTGCTATTTTTGCTCCTCGTTGCGGAAAAATAGGATTAACAATAGAACTTCTGCTCAATGTCTGTTGTAGGTAGAGATTGTGAAATTGTCCATTGCTGATAATTTCTCCATCTGCCTCAAAGTTTGCATAATTTTTAAGGTTAATGAGCTGATAGTTTAAGCCTACTTGATAGTTGAAAAAATCATCAGGCCATTTGAGACGAGTGCCTAAATTGAGTGATGCTCCTGTTATAGCCAATTGAGAAAAATTGCTACTCTCTTTAGCATAACCGTTGGTTTGGTTGGTATGGTAGAGCGAAAAACTCAAGGCATTAGGCTTTTTTCCACCCAACCAAGGTTCTGTGAACGATAAATTATAAGATTGGTATTCAATCCCATTGGTTTGTATACGCATAGATAAACGCTGCCCATCTCCACGAGGAAAGGGTTTCCAAGAAGAAGGATTAAGCATATTACGCAAAGAGAAGTTATTCAATGTTAGTCCAACTGTACCCGTTAGTCCAACCTCTGTGCCTCCCCAACCTCCAGAAAGCTCTACTTTATCCGAATTTTTCTCTTCTACTACATATTCTATATCTACAGTCCCTTGTTTTGCATTGACAGGAGTATTAACCTGTACTTTTTCTGGATCAAAATAGCCCAAAGACATCAAAGCTTGTTGAGATCGAATGAGTTTACTTCTACTAAAATAATCACCCTCTTGAGTTCTTAGTTCTCTCCGGATAACATGTTCACTAGTTTGGCTGTTGCCCTTGATTGTAACAGAACCAATGGTAGCCAAAGGTCCTTCAGATATTTGTATTTCTAGATCAATATTATTTTTATTAATACCCTTTTCAACACCATTTATTCTAAAAAAGAGATAACCATTATCCATATACAAGGTGCTAATATCTCTACCTTCTGGATCAAAATTTAGGCGTTGCTGCAACAATTGAGCATTATAGATATCTCCTTGCTTAAACCCAAGAATTTTTCGGAGCGTTCGGGTAGAATAAGCAGTGTTGCCCTTGAAATTTATCTTACCAAATTTATAGAGTTCTCCTTCCTCTACAGCTAAATCTATATGCACCTGCTTACGACCCTTTTCATTGACTAGGGTATAAACCGAATCTTTAGTAATTTGAGCATCTCGGTAACCTAAACTGTTATAGTATTTTAATAACTGTTTTTTATCCTCATCATAGTTGGCTCGAATGTATCGAGAAGGTTTGAATATACTTATAGGAAAACTCAGTTGTTTGGTGTTTTTGAGTTGTTTGTAGAGCTTAGTTTTTTTTACTAATTGGTTGCCTGCTATATTAATATTTTTGATGGGAATACGTTTACCTTTATCTATTTCAAAAGTCCATTCCACACTGTTTTCGATTAGCTTACTTTTTCGTTCTTGGACTTTAATTGCAACATCTAAAAAGCCTTTTTCTATGAAAAATGCTCGAATAGCTTGCACTACATTCATTTGCATAGCAGGAGTAGCTGCATCCCCTTTTTCTAGATATCTATGAGTGTGTTTCTTTAGGTCTGATTCCCAATCTTTTTTTAGTCCAGAAAAGCTGTGTTGAACCAAACGTGGATATTCTTCCACCTTTATTTCTAAGAAGACTTGTTCTCCAACCGATTTAGTAATATTGATTTGGACATCCACAAACAAGCGTTGTTTCCATAGTTGATGTATTGATTTGGATAATTGATCACTTGGTATGCGTATCGTTTGACCTTTTTGGAGTCGAGCTAGGGCAATAATTGCGCTAGGGTCTGCATATTGAGCGCCCACTACTGTTATATCTCCAATCTCATAATCTTGGGGATTGCTGTAGTTTAAATCTTGAGCATAGCTACAAAAATGTTGTGTCAGTAGTAGTAAAAGGGATGTAAATAGTTGCTTTTGCATAGTGTGTGTTTAATGGATGTTCTCATAAGCTATTCGTCTGTGAAGTTTTTCTAATGGATTAGAAAATATTACTGCTATTTTTAGCTTGATAAGGTAAAAATGCACAGACTAATAATATCATAAGTAGTATGTTCCTGTAAACGTATACTAGAAGGCAAAAAGAAAGGTCTTAAACTAGGCTTTAACCTACTTTAAGACCTGTTAAGATCAGTTTAATAATATGTTGATGCTATTACCTTTTTTTCTTAGCCAACACTTTAGTGTATAGCATAACTGTAGCGACAAAAGAGAGTGTGGAAAAAAGGAAGGCTTGCAAAAACTGTGTATTTCCAGAACTAAACCAAGTTATTAGCCCAACTATGAGTAAGATTCCAAAGAATAAGGCCCAAAATACAACCATAAACAGAAAACCTAATGCACCACTACTTCCACCTGCACTAGGTTTTGATCTAGCCAGTTGTACAAAAATAATAAGTGCAGCTATAGTAGGTAGGCCAACTATTATGAATTTTTCCATTAAGATTGTTTTATCCTATACAAAGTATATTGATTCTCAATCAAGATAGAGTTTTATTTGATAGTAGCCAAATACTGCATTAAACTACTGTTTCCATAGTGTTTTAGTAAGCTCCGCATTCGAGAATGATTCGCCATTAATCTTATTATTTCCCATGATTCCACCTAAATAACCTAGCGTTTTACAATTCAGATCAATAACTTCAGCAGTACCATCTGCAATACAAAGTCCTTCGTGAAAGACATATACCTTTTGGGATTGGAAGGAATACTGCTCTACTTTGGCACCTTCTGAGCAAAGAACTTCTGTCTTGAAAACTTTGATCTTGTCTTCAACGCATTCAGGGGTTGTAGATTCTTTCTTGCAGCTAGATAAGAGTAGGAGGGCTAGTGTTAGGGTGAACAGTAATTTAGACATATCAATATAGAATTTAAAATAAGGAGATGACTTACAACTATATAAACGAGATGTCACTAAAAATGTATAGGGGAAAGGGAAAAAAAGACCCAATACTAAAATAAATATTGAGTCCTTTTTTTCTGGTTATGTAGGCTTATTAATAAGCTTCATTCTTCTCTATATCAAATCGGTGATATTGTGAGCCGTTGAATAGGTACAATACTGGAGATTCCCAAGGTACTATAGCATCAATATGATCAAAGCTAACCTTACCCCAAGTTTTATGGTTAAGTTCTCTAGGGTAGCCTTCATCCACTACATTTTCATTAAAATCGAAACGAACATATTTTCTATCCTTGAAGAAGTAAATTTTGTTTTCATCCCAAGGTAAGGCAGCATCTATATTGTTAAACATATCACCACTTCCCCAGTTAGAAACAATATCTCTAGGATAGTTGGCATCTGCTTTAGCAGAGCTCACATCGTATCGAATATATTTAGACCCACTAAAGAAATAGACCTTATTGTTAGGCTTCCAGTAGAAGGCTGCATCAATCTTACTGAAAGTGACTCCTTCCCAATTATTTTGGATTGATTTGGCGGTTAGATAAGCTTTGTTGTCATGGTCCCAACGCACATATTTATCTCCTGAGAAAATATAACATCTACCACCTGGATAGTTGAGCGCAGCATCAACTTTGGAGAAAGGAATGCCATACCAACCCGTTGCCAAGTTACTTGGATAAACATGTGAAGAGGTGTTGGAAAAAGGGTAAATCTCTCCAACAAAAGCCATGTCCATATTAGAAAGCTTGGTATTCCAACCTACTGAATAGTCTCCAATAGTATGTTTATTGCTCACAGAATAGTGCATGATAGAGTAGCGATCATAGTTACTTTTTTGTAATCTGTCATGATCATATTTTTTGAAAAGGGCATTGTCTACCTGTGCTTTGCTCCAACCTTGTGTACGAGCATAGTCTGCAT
>JAAEPD010000006.1 GCA_024222455.1 Aureispira sp. | reverse complement strand
TTTTTTTTTTTTTTTTTTTGGACATTGAGCTACCCTCGTGTTTTCCCTTATTCCGTTTTTTAATTACAGTACAAATATTAAATTTTTATTTTATTTAAACAAATTTTGAAGTGAAATTGAAACTATATTCTAATCTTTTTTTTTATACGAAATAATATTTGGTGAAATGCCTGGATTTCATATGATTACAGAATAAAAGTTCAGTTAATTAGTTAATGACGAAATAATATTTTTCAGATGCATCCCTTCACCTCTGTTAATGTGTTCATTTAAGAAGGTTACAAGGGAGGAAGGGAGGAAGGGAGGAAGGGACACAAGGAACAACACCAACCAACCAACCGAACAACCAACCAACCAACACCAACACCAACATAGTAAGTGTAACAAATACAACAACTAATAGTATGCATACATACGGAAACAAAAAGCCAAAAAAATAGAAAGTAAAAGAGTTTTTTTTATACCCCCCCATGAAGAACCAACCGATTTTTTTTTTGCCACACCTAGCGTGACACGTATATATAACCCATTACTTCTATTTATGCCATATTAATTTTTACCTTTGTATTAATGGAGATTTACTTAGAGAGTTTACTTAAAGTTGGAGTGTTAGTAGGTGTAGAGTATTACAGCCCGGATCCCAATCACGATTACAAGGAATTTATAATGTCGTTACTGATAGTGCGCTTAGTGTTTATATGGAAATAATTTAGTATATTTGTATCTATGATGGATAGAGATTACACAATCAAAAAAGGAAGACTTATAAACAACGCTCCAGAATTGGAGATGGGTATTTCAAAAGCAGCTCGCTTTCGTAAGGAAATGAAAAGAGCAGAAAAGGTTAGAATGATAGCTGAAGGAAATGAGCTCTCTAACATGAACATAAACTTATTTAAAAAATTATAACGATTTCTTTCTCCATATAGTTCTCGTTCTCTTGATGGAAAAAAAGGAGGTGTTGCTTAATCGTAGCACCTTTTTTTTGCGATAATAAATAATACACAATGAATATAAAAGAAGAAATAGAAATTCTAAAAAGTAAACTCACTGGTGACATGATGAATGACATGAGTATACGTGATCAGATACATAATCTAGAAATGAAAGATAAAGGAGTAAAGCCTGAAGACTCCCACTTTGACTGCATTGGGTGTGGTTCATAGTAACATTTTTGTAACATAAAACTATGTTGGAATGTTGGTTTTTTAATGCCCGACCACTTTCTGACCACTTTTTTGCAGTTGACTTAAACGGTATTAAGCGTTTTAAAACGGATAATTGTGCTAAAAGTATGTTGGTTTTAACATTCTATGTTGGTTTCATGTTGGTTTTTACTTAAACTAACATAGTAGGTAACCTACTCTAACTTACTGTAAATCAGTGATATATACTTTTGACTATGTTATATGTTGGTTTTCTCGTACGTAAGAAAAAAAAAAAATAAAAAAAGAATAGTAATAAATAAAAGAGTAATATATAGATGACATCATAACATTTCAACACTATGGACTATTTGACATGTATTTTGGTTAGGTGTGGTTTTTGTATATATTTGTCTAAGACTTTAATAAAATTTAATTCATGATAGTAAAAGACATAAGCTTCGATAAAGAAGCGAGAGAACGCTTGATCAGTGGCGTTAATAAAATAGCTGATGCTGTAAAGAGTACTTTAGGAGCTAGAGGAAAAACAGTTTTGATAGAATCAGAAAACCATGCAGGAGGAGTAACCATTACTAAGGATGGTGTCACAGTAGCTAAGAGTATAAACCTTTTAGACCCCACAGAAGATTTAGCGGTACGTATAATTAGAGAGGCAGCTGAGAGAACAGCTAATGAAGCTGGAGACGGAACTACAACAGCTATCGTTTTAACTCAAGCCATTATAGATGCAGCTCAAGAAAGAATTCAACCTCACATGAATTTAACAGAGATTATGCGTAATCTACAGGAATCTACCAATTTGATAATCTCAATGCTAGATAAGAAAAAGAAAAAAGTTTCCGCTAAAAAGATTTTAGATGTGGCGAGCGTTTCCGCTAACAACGATAAAGAGATCGGTAAGATTATAGCTGACGCATACGCTAAGGTGGGAACCTCTGGGGTTGTTACAGTAGAAAATTCTAATGGCCACGAAACGTGGTTCTCCACAAGCGAAGGTATGAGACTCAAGCGAGGGTACATGTCCAGGTACTTTATAACAGACAATAAATCTGAAGAGTGCGTTTTAGACAACCCTTACATTTTAATACTAAACTCAACTGTAGAAAGCATAGGATCGATTGAAGCTGTACTAGCCGATGTAATGCAGAACGGAAAGTCTATACTTATCATAGGAGATGTGGATGCTAAAGTCATGAACACTCTAAATTTAAACAAAGTCAGAAACGGATTAAAGGTTTGTGTTGTACAACCGCCAGAGTTTGGATGGAAGAAAGATGAATTAATGCAAGACCTAGCTACAGCCACCGGAGCTACTTACTTCAGTGAGGATACTGGTGACAATTTTCAGCTAGTACGTCAGCAAGACCTAGGTTCCGCCCGAAAGGTAATCGTAGACGCAGCCAACACAATTATCGTAAGACATGAAGACCCTTATGTAGATGTCGAAATAGAATCTCACGTTAAGTCGCTATGGGATTTACACGAAACATCTAAGGACGCAGATTTTATAAAGGAGCGTATAGCGTTGATTTCTGGCAAAATTGGAGTTATCCATGTCGGGGCGAACTCAGATATTGAGCAAAAGGAGAAAAGAGACAGAGTGGACGATGCAGTTTGCGCTACAAGAGCGGCTCTCGAAGATGGAATCCTACCCGGAGGAGGCGTGGCTTTAAAAGAAATATCGGACGACCTCGCAAAGCTCGGTGATGGCCAAAACCAAAGAGTAGCGATGAAAATTCTAGAGGACGCACTTAAGTCACCGTTCTATCAAATACTGAGTAATGCCGGACTAGATAAGAATCAAATTGAAAATTGTCTCGATCCTGGGATTGGCTATGATGTGAAGAATGATAAATACGGAAACATGATTAAACTAGGAATCATAGACCCCTCAAAAGTAACTAAGAGTGCCGTTACAAACGCTATCTCTATAGCATCGACCATACTTAGCACCAATGCAATTATAACCAACGTAAGAGATTTAAAATGAGAACTGTGTTTTATATTTTATCTATAATCTGTGTTACGTTACTGCTGGTAAACTTCAATCTACTTAGCAAACTAGAGAGTTTAAGCAAAGCCAAGGAAAATTGCGAATACAAACATAGAGTAACTCAAGGTCTTTACGATTTAATGAGGGATGAAGTATTAAGACTAGAGGATGAAAACCAATTGCTAGGATCTTTTCTAGCAGAAAAAGAAACAATAAACCAATAAAAATGAAAACACTATACGATTGCTACGAAGAAATGGAAATAGAATTAACAAGAGGAGACACTAAAAACCCTGAGTTAATGAATCTTGCTATACAACTACAGCGAAATGATATACTAGAAGGTATTGAAGAGAGGTTAGAAATATTAAACATGAAAATGGATGATGTTAAAAATAAACTTGACGAAATATCTTTTAGCACTTTTAATGCCGTTAACCAATGAAAGCATTAGGAAGGTACATTATAGTTGACGAAGTTAAAGAGTCTCACAAAAGCCAAGGGGGACTCTTACTAACATCTGAAGATACTATCGGAATGAGGTATCGTAAAGGAAAAATAATATCATCGGGTAAATTAATTGAATACCTTAAAAAAGATGACGAAATATACTACAATACACTAACAACTCACGAGATTAGATTGAAAGGAAATCTATACACTGTTGTCGAGGAAAAGGATGTCGTTGTAGTTCTGTAATTATGTTTATCTTTGTAGCATGTCTAAATTAAGTAGAACTGCTAGATATTACCGTAAGAACAAAAAGGCTCGTGAAAAAAGAAACGAGTATCAAAAAGCGTACAATAAAAAACCGTCTCAAGTTAAGAGAAGAGTTTTCGATAACAAAAAGAATCGAGAGTTTGGAACTTACGGAAACTATGACGGTAAAGACGTATCCCACAGAAACGGAAGAGTAGTTCTAGAATCAGAGCATAAAAATAGAGCCAGCAAGTCTGCTACAGCTGGTGATAGGAGAGCTCGTGGCAAAAAAGGTAAAGGCAGAAAAAATAAAGGTAATACAGGAGGAACATAACATGGCGCATACTAAAATGCATAAAAGCAAAAGAAAAAGATCGAAGGAAGAATCATCAAGATACGATGAGTCTAAATTTAAGGAGTGGGAAACTTTTCATAAAGAAAGAGATAAAGCAGAAGAAAAAGATGGAAAAGAAGAAGCGAAGAGTGAAGATATATTTAACGCAGACGGTCCCTTGGCCAAGATTAGGCAAAAAAGGTGGGCCAACAAAATGAAAAGAAGATAAAATGCCCAAAGACGCTTGTTATAAAAAAGTAATGAAAAGCTATGGTAAATGGTCTGCTCGTGCAGCTCAAGCTACAGCTAAGTGTAGAAAGAAAAAAGGAAAAGTAACTAAGTCTAAAGCTGGATCAAACCTTAAGAGGTGGGAAAAAGAAAAGTGGGTAGACACTAGGACTGGAAAACCTTGCGGAGGCGGAGGAAAAAACGAGTATTGCCGACCTAGTAAAAGAGTTTCATCTAAAACTCCTAAAACAAAAGGAGAAATGAGTAAGTCAGAATTATCGAGAAAGAAAGCTGAAAAGAAAAAAGTAGGGATGAGAGGAGCAGGAGGAAAAAAAGTTAAACCATTAAAAAGAAAATAATTATGCCAACAGTAGGAAAAAAGAAATTTGCATATACCAAGGATGGTATGAAAAAAGCTAAAGCTCTAGCAAAAAAAACTGGTAAAAAAGTTAAGAAAGCTAAAAAGAAGTACTAATGGCTAGGGTAGACAAATCAAAAATGGCTTGTAATAAGCCTAGATCATCCTCAAGACCAGGGAAAAAGAAAATGGTTAAAGGATGTGAAGGTGGTAAAGAGAAGGTAATTCACTTTGGAGCTAAAGGATACGGTCACAATTACTCAGCCGCAGCTAGAAAAAGCTTTAAAGCTCGCCACAAGTGTTCTTCCGCTAAGTCTAAGTTGACAGCTAGATATTGGGCGTGTAAGAACCTTTGGGCTGGCAAGGGTGGATCTAAAAAGAGCTCTCCTTCCTCAAGAAAAGGAAAATATTAGTATATTTGCATATGGCAAAGAAGAAAGAGTTAGATATTAAAATTAAACCCAGTGAAAAGGGATCCTTTTCTAAGTGGGCTAAAGGAAAAGGCAAGACTCCTTGTGAAGCCGCCAAAATGGTAATGAGTAATCCAAAAAAGTATTCAGAAAAAATTGTAAAAAAAGCAAACTTCGCAAAAAACTTTGCGTGTAAAACAAAAAAATAACTATCATGAAAAAACAAGGGTATAACGCAAGATTAGATGAGTCTCTAGGTAACAAGCACAAAGGGAAACACAAGCAATCTTTAAAAGACAGAAGAGATGAGTCTAAAGCAATGTCTAAAAAAATATATGGACACGCTTATGGCGGTGATCATGGAATGAAGTATGAGAATGTAGGAAAACATATCTCATCAATGGTTAAAAAGTAATGGCTTTTCCTAAGAAACATTCTGGATGGCGAAAGCTAGAGAACACTTCAACCGACCCAGGTAAAACTAATTACTTAAGAGGCTTGGATATGAAGGGAATATTTCGAAAAACACTAACTTCTAAAACTAAAAAGTAATGAAAACAGTAAAAGAGATAGTAAATCACCCATTATCTAAATCAGTTGCCGCTGGTGCAGCTGGAGCAATCCTTTTATTAGAGGCTCACCCATTATATAGTGGTGTTTTCTTTGGATTAGGACTAAGAGAAGCGTTATTAGCCTTTAAACAAGACTAGTTTCTGTTAATTTTCTTCATTGTTTGTAAATATCTAGCTTCAAAGCCGGTAGTTTTATCATGAAGAGGATTTCTGGCGCTTTCAGGGAATTTTTCTTCCCCTAACAATAAACGATACACACGAGCCATCACTGTTTTACCTCTATGGGACAAGCAATAGATGGCTCTCTTGTTTCCATAGTTCTTTCTCCATTGATTTATCCATCCATCATTCTTTAATCGAGCAAATCTTTGAGAATCCCAAGACATTATACCTTCATAAAAAGAAAAATCATCTTTAGTAAACCTTCCTTCACTATATAGAAACAAAAGCATCTCTAAATCTTGCTGACTTAAATCATACTGTTTCTTTATTAGATATCTAACAACCCTCCAATGTTTTAAAAATTCGTGAGCCATTTTAAATTGTATTTTATTCTTATCTTTGCAATGATAACGAATTAAACTCATGAAAAAAAAACAAGCAGAAGGATTTGGCGACACAATAAAGCAATTTACTGATATGACAGGTATTTCTAAAATGTTTGAAAACAAAGATTGTGGGTGCGATAAGCGTAGAAGAACCTTAAATGAAATCTTACCTTACAAAAGAAAATAAAACATTATGGCATACCAGAAATTACAACCAGGATTAGCAGCAGAGGTTATACCTAGCGACACTATTCCAATCCCAGTACCAAGTTCAGGAACTATAACCGGTGCAGCAAGCGCAACAGTAGCTGACAAGCTTCAAGTAGCTACAGATTTATTCAATGTAGCTCAATTAAAAGCAGGAGCTATAGTAGTGAATGAAACAACAAATACTATTGCAACAGTTACAGAGGTTGATAGCAATACTTTACTTTCGCTTTCAGCTAATATTATGTCTGCAGGGAACTTATTTACTTTATATTTAAACCCAGAATTCAATAGATCTGAAGGATGTATAATATATGTAGGGGGACCGGCAGTAGCAGGTAATCTAAAAGTTGAAACAGTAGGAGGTAGTGTAGTAACGTATCAAGCTATACCAGCTGGAACTTTCGTTCCGGTTCAAGTATATAAAGTATTTAACACTGGAACAACAGCAACGAATTTAATAGCGAACTGGTAAATGGCAAGCGGAGTCGGCATAGGAGCATCCTTTGTATTTGACCAGAGGCCAGGCGGAGCTGGAGGAGGAGGCTTTGTTGTTGATAAGGCATTCGTGTTTGATGGAGTAGATGAATACATAGCGTTTCAAAACTCTAGACAAACAACTAAAAATTTACAACCAGAACAGGCAGAAGTCTTAAGTAATAATTACACTGTTTCTTTTTGGGTGAAGTCTAGTGATTTTGCTAGCCAACCTTTATGGGGCAATAACAATGTAGGTCCAAATGCAAACGCATATTGTGGACTTGCAATAACAACACACTCCTCAGGAAGATTAGTAATTACATATGGAAACGGAACAGGAGCTGGTTCAGCTAATAGAAAGTCAGGTCTATCTGAATTAACCCTTACAAATAATCAATGGAATCAAGTCGTAGTGACTTTTAATTCTAATTTAACCACACCATCAGCTTTATGTTGGATAGATGGGGTTCCTTCAGCTGTTTCATTTACATCTAACCCATTCGGACAAACATTTAATCCAGGGACAGCTTCAGGAAGTATAGTATATAGAGACACAGGAGTTGCGTCTGATGTACCTAGGGCTGGGGCGGTAGGAGTAAATAGAAATGGAGGCGTGTATTACGCTGGAGAAATGACAGAAATAGTTACTTGGATGGCTCCATTTACAGACTCTGCAGCTGTAGATTATTATAACGCAGGAACTCCAATAGACCCAACAGTAGATGAGGGTAATTACAACTTATCAGCTGATCTTCAAGGTTACTGGACCACTAGAGATAACCCAACGTGGAAACAAAACTGGTATGCTTGGAAAGAACACAGTGATGTGGCTTTAGAAAGTAATTACGCTTTAGCATTTAACCCACCTCCAACAGGATTACCTGGCGGAACGGTATATAAACTAGGAAACGGTGTTGGAAATGAAGATAATATAGGTATATACTTTAATGACTTTACTATAACTGGGTGGATTTTACCCATATCAGGGTTCCCTATTAAAAGTGTAATAAATGCTCACGACATAAGAGGGCTTAGTCAAGCTGGAGGATGGGAAGTATACGCTATAAGCTCCACTCAATTAATATTCAAGGTATATTACAGCGGAGTCTTAGCTAACAGCGCAAGCGCCACTATAGTTCCTAATGAATGGAACTTCTTTAGGGTGTCTTATAAAATAGACGCAGACATAGCATCAATGTATCTGGAAATTCAAACAGGAACCTATGGAGGTTCTTTAAGTGCGGTAACTTCAACACCTCCCACCTCACAAATGGATAGACTAAATGGACCTTACCCTGTAAATATAGGTCAAACTAGAGAATCAGGTGCCCCAGAGCAATACGAGGGATGGATTGATGAAATAGCAGTATACAATTCAGTTATGAACAGCGCTTCAACTCTAGAATTGTTTAACAGGACAAAAACCCCATCAACTATAGCTAATGGTTGTACCGCTTGGTGGAGATTTGGAGATGGAAATGATTATCCAGACTCAACATACAGCAACAACTGGAAACTAGAGAGTGCTATTTCTTCTAATTTAGGAGATGTAGGTACTCAAGCTGGTGATCAGATAACTACCGAAGGTGGTGACGATGTAGTACTTGAAGCTGGAGCATCAGCCTCTATATTAGTAGACATGATAGGATCTAACACTAAGTATTATGATGAGATAAACCGAGACCAATCAACCTTGCCTATGGTGGCTGGTGGATTGTCTGGTACAGTTAACACTACATCAGAGTCGTCTGGAAACGCATTTACTATAAACATGGAAGAAGGAGACTTAGCTCCAGCTACCATACCTTAAAAATACTTAACTTTGTAAAAAAAATATAATGGCAACTAAATTTTCAGCTTTTAACACAGAATCAACCTTATCTAGTATCACTGGATTAGTAGGGTATATAAGCGGTAGTCCAGGTAGTAATGTTAAAATATCACCAGCTGATTTGATTTCAGGAATACCAGCATCTGGATTAGATGCGGTTTTAACAGCAAACAATAATGGGGGTCAAAACCTAATAGAGCTAGATAATTCAGGAAATGCTACACAATTACGTATGTCAGCCACTCCTCTAACAGGAATAGGAGGTGGATCAAATTTATATTTTGGAGATGGAGCAGGCGCTGGTGATTTTAGAATACAAGCGGATAGATCTTTAAATTTTCACACAGCATTTGGTACGGTGTTTCAACTTTTTGAGAATTCTGGTAGTCCTCAAATGGATGTTCCTAACACCACAGCGTTTAGGCTTGGCGGTTTTACCAGTGGTTCTATTTTATTTATTGATACCCTAACAGTAACAGAGAACAATGCAAATTTCTTTTGGGATAACGCTAATAATAGATTAGGAATTGGAACAACAACACCTTCAACAGAGCTAGAAGTTACCGGTGGATCTAGAATTACAGGTCTTGCTGGAGTTGGAACTAGAATGGTTGTTGCAGATGTAAATGGAGATTTAGGAACTCAAGCCATACCGGGTGGTGGCGGAGGTTCATATTGGACTCCAAGAGTCCAGGCGTTCACACCATACACCGCAGCGGCTGGAGATTTTATAATTGCAACTGTAACTACTACTTTAAGAATTAATTTACCAGCTGCCGCATCAGATGGAGATATGGTTGGAGTTAAATATAGCACTCAAACAGCCCCTACAGACACTTTGTTGGTATATACTGATGCACCTGGGGTAACTATAGACGGAGTAGATAGAAGTTCAACGCCTTTAGCAATACCAGCTTTACAAACGTATTATGAATTTATAGCAGACGGAGGTAACTGGTTTATAAAATAATATATGAGTTATACTTTTGGAAATACAGGAGGAACAACATGGGGATTAAAAACCTATAATCAGATATTTGCACTAAACAGTCAGACTGTAGGAGCTGCCGAATACTGGGACCAGTCATATGTTAACGATTTAGACACAGTCATATGCTCTACTAATCACAGAATGCTTACCTACTTAAACGGTAAGTGGTGGGGAAACGGAATCATTGGAGCTGTTAACAAAAATGGAAGTGACATAGAGCCTGGTGATTACGTTATAGTATCATCTTCAGCCTCAGGAAGCACTAGACCATCTTGCGAGATAACAACCTCATCCAGTGCTCTAGATCATTGTTTTGGAGTAGTATTACAAGGCGGAGCAGACGGAACACTATGTACATTAGGCACCCAAGGCTCTTGGCCTTGCAAAACCGATGGCACAATAATAGAGAGTAGGCCAATGAGGTTAGATAGTTCTCCATCAGGCGTACTGTATGATGCTTCATCTATAAGTGGAGATGGTTTTGTTGGTAAATACATTAACGTAGTTTTTCCAATAATAACAAGTACAGCTGCTACACCTACAACGGCTCAAGGTCATTTAGTAGCACTTTATGGAACAGCTAATCAAATATACGCATAATGAGTTATCAAGCATTACCATATACATACGGAGTTTTAGACGTTACTGAGATAAACAATTTAACAGGAATGCAAGAAGGAGACACTGTGTACAATAGGGATTGGGACATAATGGAAATATATAATGGTTCAGTATGGACTAATGATATATCTATAGTACTACCTTTAGCTGCGTCTGTAACAATGGTTCCAGGAGACGGAGTAGCTATAACACCAGGTAGCGGAAGCGTTCAATGTAGACTATCTATCTCTACCGATGCTGATTATTTTTGGGGAATATGCTTAAGAGGAGGATCCTCTACGAATGACCCAATAGTAGTGGCGTTTATGGGCAAGGTGGATGCTAAACTAAACGGTGCTGTCACTAGAGGTCAAGCTTTAGAACTAGATTCTTCTGGAGGTTTTGTAGCATACACAGGTGGAGGAGCTCCATACACCATGGGACAAGCTTTAGAAAGCGCAGGTAGTGGGGTAAGAACAATAGCATTACAAACAATAGAAGGTAATTAATTATGGCGTTTCAAGGTTTCTACACATATGGTAAATTAAATAGAGAGAAAATATGGTCTATAATGAATGGCACAACTTATGGTTCAGGCTTTATTCAAGACTTATCTCTAAGCGAAGGACAAACTGTATTCAACACCACCTTTGAACAACCAATGGCTTATTGCCAGAATCCTACGCAAGCTAGTGGAGACTTAGGTACATTTATGGACGCAAACATGATACAGCTATACTCCGATAGTGGGTTAATTTTTAAATATAGATGGGTGTATCTAGTAGGGTCGTCTACAGATTTTCACGTAGAAGAAGGAAGCACATCAAGTAGCGGAACTCAAAAGTATCTAGGAACAACATGGAATGACGCTTTAAACTCAGATGATTTTGTAGCAGTTCAAATAGGTAGCATTTGTAGCCAACAATTTGGCGTAGCAAGTAGTGGAACACGAGCAAACTTTGTTACTGGAAAAGGATCTCTCCCAGCTAACATAGGACTAGGGTCTGATAGCGGAGGTAGCGCTTTCGATGGAGATTGGGGAGTAATTTTAGACACAACCAACCTAGGAACTGGTGGATATATAGACATGTTAATCAGTGGGGTGGAAAGTTATTAAAATGGAAAAAACATACGCAATATGCAATATAGAGGATTTAGAACTGATTGATTTCTCACAAGTATCTCAAACTACTGACACTACAGTTAGACAATCGCTAAATAATCAAGAATTTGTTTTATCTTACCAAGTAGAACCTACATTTATTAATAATGGACAAGTAGTCCCTAATTCAATTTTAAACCATTCTGACGCTAAGGACTTAATGAAGAGTCCAGCTTGGTATGAGCCAGAAACAGATGAATGAAAACTAATACAAACATACAAATGGAAGATCACTCTCTCCTAATGGTTATCACTAGTCTTGTAGGAGCCCTAGGATTAAAATCAATATGGGACATTATAAAGAAAAAGCTAGATATTAAAGCTGCTAAGGAGGAAAGAATTGACAACCTATCACTAACAGTCATAGAAGAGTTAAAAGACAAAATTGGGGCGTTAGAATTAAAAATAGACAGCTTAATTACTGAAAATACAGCTCTAAGGGAAAAGTTAGCTAGAATGGAAGAGAGAATACTTTTAAGCGCTAAAAAGAACGCTAGCAGAAAGAGAAACAATGAGTAAAATATCCTACATTAAAGATTTAATGAGTAAGAATGGATACTCGGTTTTTGAGACTGACTCTAAACCATTCAACTTAAATATTGTAGGAGTAAGAAGTAGTAAGCCCACTACTAATCTTTTTAATGATTATATATGCATATTTTGGAAGTATGAAGGACGCTGGAATTACTTAGAGTTTCAAGCCACTACATTACCAGGGCTAAAGTATCTAGAGAAGCCTATGAATCCCAAGGGTTGCGCTATACTGGTTCCTAATCAATACAAAGGAGTATGGAAGCTGGGAACACACCATACATACACCGCATTAACACAGAGGGGTGGAGAAGTAGAGGTATACAGAGACGAAAACGAAGATAAAGATTACGATATGATTTCTGATTCAATAATTTCAGGCTACTTTGGAATCAATATACATAAAGCGAGTGAAGGGGAAAGAGAAACGGTGGATGGATATTCAGCTGGATGTCAAGTATTTCAAAACTCAGACGAGTTTGATGTATTCATAAGTCTATGTAAAAAGGCAGAGAAGTACTGGGGTAACAGTTTCACATATACATTACTAAATGAGTGATAAAAATAAAAATAGAAAAAAATTTAAAAATACTAAAGTGGGGATGTTTCTAAAAGAGAAAGCTCCTCAAATTTTAGATGTAGTTGGAGATGTATTACCTTCTCAAGGGGTATATGGAATTGTTAAAAATCTCATTGATTTAGATGATAACATTGACCCAGAAACAAGGGAATTAATTCATAATCAACTAGTAGAAGCTTATAAAGCGGAAGTAGAAGATAGAGACTCAGCTCGCCAAAGAGAAGTGGCTTTAGCTAAAATAAGAAAGTTTGATTTCATGTTTAACCTAACTGGATTCATAGGTTTAGGTGTCTTTGTTTTTTTAGTGTATGCTATTATTTATATAGAAGTTCCTGAAGTTAACAAGCATATTTGGATTCACTTAATTGGAATATCGGAAGGAATAATTGTCAGTATCTTTGGATATTTCTACGGAAGCTCAATGAAAGATAAAAAATAACTATCTTTGCAATA
>JAAEPD010000005.1 GCA_024222455.1 Aureispira sp. | reverse complement strand
TCATTTATTTGCTGGATTAATTGCCTATCAATATTTAGATAAAAAACCAGCTATTTATTATCCTTCATTAACTAATGTTCAACATAAAGCTGCTTAATTTCTAATCCTTAGTTCACGTTCATTTAAGATGAACAATTTATCCATTAAGCAAAGCCACAACTTACGTTAGATTAGAACATGTTACGTATTCTAAAACGTAGTAGAAGCCAATAATGTCAAGGCTAAGATGGGTTTTAAACACAAAAAACTGTACATACCCATTAGGCATGCACAGTTTTTTTATTTTCGGATAGTTATAATTTATCTAGGTACTTCTACCTTGGCTATAATATCTTTGACTACATCAGCTACTTCCATTCCTTCCATCTCACGTTCTGGAGTTAGAATAATACGATGGTTCAATACTGGATAGGCCACAAATTGAATATCATCAGGCGTCACAAAATCACGTCCATGTATAGCTGCTACGGCTTTAGATGTCTGCATAATTGCTAATGATGCACGAGGAGAAGCCCCTAAAAATAGGTCTCCATTATTTCGAGTATTGTGTATAAGGTTTGCGATATAATCTAGCAAATCATCCTTGATGTGTATTTTTTCGACAATATCTTGACACTCTTTGATCTCTGCTGCGGTCAATACAGGCTTCACTTCAGCAGTCTTTCTTTTGCTAAAATCGTCTCTAAAACGACGCAAAATCTCTTGTTCTTCCTCTAGAGAAGGGTAATTCAATTGCAACCTAAATAAGAAACGATCTAACTGTGCTTCAGGAAGTTTATATGTTCCTTCTTGTTCTATCGGATTTTGAGTAGCCAATACCATAAAAGGGAACCCCATTTTATAGGTTGTACCATCTACAGTTACTTGTTTTTCCTCCATTACCTCAAAGAGCGAAGCCTGTGTTTTGGCTGGCGCACGGTTGATTTCATCAATCAAAACCAAATTAGAGAAAACAGGCCCTTTATTAAAAATAAACTTGGCCGTTTGCATATTGTATATGGTTGTTCCTGTTACATCTGAAGGCATTAAATCTGGTGTAAATTGAATACGAGAAAAATCTACGTTTAATGCTTTGGCAACCAACTTAGCTGTAAGTGTTTTAGCAATTCCAGGCACACCTTCTAGTAAGACATGACCACCAGCTAGTAGTGCAATCATGGTCAAATCAATCAAGCCGTCTTGTCCAATAATTACTTTTTGAACTTCATCTCGCACACGATCTACAGCTTCTTGAATTTTCATTACTTGAGAAGATCCTCCCCATTCATTATTGCTCATAGTAGGTTATTCTTTAGTCTGATTATAATAATAATGTTCGTATTAATTAGTCTGTGTATTTTTACTTTATCAAGCTAACAATTAGAAAAACTTCAAAGACTAATATTCTATAAAATAGTCCTTTAGACTATTTTAGTTTTAGGCCTTTATAAACTCTTTTTCAAATTTACTTTTTTTCACTTCTTTATGAAAGCGTTCTATTAGAAGGTAAAATGCATTTAACTCTTGTACTTTTATTTGAGTTCTTCCTTTTCGTAATGCCTTACCCAATCTAAAATATTCATCAAAAATATCTTTTATAATTGCTTTGTCTATTTTAGCTCGAATAGCAATTCGCTCCATCAAACGATCATCCAAATCCTTAGTCATCAAATGATAACGTTGGCGAATGTGTGCCAAGAATATTTGCATCTGTTTCTTCAAGATATTTTTATGATCTTGCTGTTGATAATACAAACGTCCTATTGTCTCCACAAACTCTAAAGAGGTATTTTGATTAGGCTCTATGACTGGCACTATACGCTGTTTTCTTTTAGCTCTAAACAATACAAAGATGAATCCCATTGTTAGTAATAAGTACCAACTCCACCGCAAAGGTTGCTCTGCAAATATAAACTCCATTGGAGTTTTTGGCACTGTTTGGCGCTCCTTAGGTATTTGATAACTGTGCTTATTGGGTGGAGGAGAACTACTCTGTCTATCCCAATACAAAATAGGTGTACTAACATGCGCTAACACATTATTGGCATATTCGTAACCACCTTCTTCTATCATAAAGAGATTGGTAAACAAAATAGGATTGGTATGGATATATACATAGCCCTCTCCAACTCTAAACCTTGCAAAATTAGTCATAGCATTTCCTTTGCTATGTATGCTTCCCAAACTTGCACGCTCATAAGCACCTTTTTTAGGATCTACATCACAAAATGCACTGTTAGGGATATAACTCCAATTGTATGATTTAGCCTGTTGATTATAAACATATTCAAAGAAGTATCCTTTCTTTTCTAAACTAGGATGTATAAATGAAGCAGCAATGTTTTGAGAGTTTACATTGTAGTTTCGCCCTGTCCATGGTCTTTCGTTTGCAGATGTTTGGCACTCTTCTGGGGCAATAAGATAAGTAGCCACAGAATCGGGTACATTATTAGAAGCCAAAAAGGCTGTTCCACCGGCTTTTACATACTTAAGTAAATGCCAAGCTTCGTCGTCTGTATAGTAAGGACTAAAGCCTAAATACATATAACTGGTTCCTTTAGCTGTACTATCTATAGGTAAGGTTTCCTCTATACGTTTGTCCATATCTTGGCGATCAAACTCATGTCCTAAGACACCATAGAACACCCCTATATCATAAGGTTCTCTACCATCTTGGGCATACTTAGCTCGCCAACGATGAGTGGGCCCTTGTGTGTACGCAAAATAGCTGATTAAGGCAATTAGGATAACTCCTACAACAATAAATGGAGCGTATTTATTCATTTATAATTACTATTATTTTATACTAGTCTATGTATTTTTAACTTTATCAAGCTAAAACAACAGTAAATTTTACTAATCAATCAATTAGAAAAACTTCACAGACTAATGATAATTTCAGAATGCTATTAAACATTCTTAGGTTTTGTTTTAATTTACTTTACCGCCATCAGTAGCGATTTAAACTCTGGTCGAATTTCTTCGAATGTTTCTTTATCAAAAGCCATTTTGCTATACCATACATACTCAAACATACGAGTAATTTTGGCAAATTGCTTAGACTTAGGATGTCGACGCATCTCCATCAAGTAAGCACCATTGGTTTTATCTCTTTGCCAATTGATTGAGCCTTTTCTTGATAGTTCTTTCATTATTGCTAAGAAATATAAACGTATAGCCAACTTATAGTTAGTCTTTTTCAAGGCCTCTTTTAAGAAGGATTCTACATCTGCTTTCTCTAAGTTTTCTTCAATATTTTCTAAGGTAATTTTTCTAGGTCTTCGGATATCCGAATTGGTCAAAATTACATTACCCCCAACTGCTCTAAACACAACTATAGCGATAACAATAACTGCTAAAATAATCAATAAGATTCGAGCAAAATCCTTGAAAGTCATTGGCTCTCTAGCCTCTGTTGGCTGGTTTTGATTAATATTGCCCAGATTTGCATTATTAATAGTTGTATCTTTTTTGATATCTTCTTTCTTTCTAGCCTTCGGTTTTTTAGCATACTTCAGATCCTTAGACATCGCCTTCCAAACATCCTTGTTGGACGAACTTCGCTCTCTCAGAACCTCCTTTTTGTAAGAAGCTGTAGCTTTATTGATGGCTTGAGTCTGCACAGGAGTTAAACTACAAATAAAAATTATGCAGAGTATACCTATAACCCTAGTATCAATTCTATTTAAAAAATTCTTTATCATACAATTTTTTCAAATTTTCAAATCTAACCTCTAAATCATGTTACTCTCTATCCATACCATAACTCTGCTTGCGCACTCCTATGGTAGGAATAGTCTCAAACAAATCTGTTGCTTGGCGTGTTTCTTTAAAAGAAAAATAACCTATTCCCATTACTGAAAAGACTAGAGGGAAAAGGAAGCAAATCATATAAGCATAAATAAATATATAGAACCCTTGTCTAAATAACTCTACATCTGTAATAGGAAAGGCCGATACTATAAACCCAAAATAGAGTCCAGATAAAGGTGCTGTAGCTAAAAACATAAAGACTAAACACATGGTCATCATCACTAAATAACCTCCCATCATTACCAACCAGTTTCCTCCTAACAAGGAAAATGTTTTACCCAGGCCTTCCAATGGATTGACATGCTCATTAAACACTGTTGCCAACCATAGCATCAATATAGGAAAAAGGAATATTGCTGTAATAAAAATCCATCCGATATCTGCAGTAGTACAGAAATGAATAACAGCCAACACAATTGCTGTAGACAGAACCGTATTGATATAAAATGCAGCATTGCGCTTAAGATCTTTTCCTTTATTGGCTATACGTTCTATCCAAGACATCATTAAATAAGCCATGATTCCTGAAGTTAGATAGTTGAGCCACCAAGCAATCCCTATGTCATGATGAAATAAGAGTTGCATAACATTGGTTACTGTTTTTTCCACAATAGCTCCTATTGACTCTATGAGTAATTCGGGCGAAGACATAATATCGCTCATAGCTACTGTCCTAAAATTATAATGCTCTCCTGTAGAAATCAAAACAGTTGTGTAAATCAGCGCTAAGACTAAAGATACTGTAGCAGCTATTTTTATGCGCTTCCTATAAAAAATAAAGGCATCACTAAATATCTGTCCACTGTGTTTTATTTTACTAAATTCTAATCTTGACTTCTGTGTGGGAGGTAAGTTGACATTTCGAACAAAGGATGTAAATCCTTTCTTTGCTTTTATCATTGGATATATTATAAAATATCCTATAATAAAGGATAAAGAACCGAATATAACTATACCTCTAGCTACATAAGAGGCATCAGTATATCGGGTCACAAAGGTTTCTATGAATGCCGCGTATAGCAGTAAAGGTAGCACTGTAAGCATTATCAGCAAGGCTCGCCTAGCCGAAAGCTGCAAGCTCTGCATTCGAGTGTATGTCTTGGGAAAGACCAAACCACTCCCTAAGGTAATCCCTGCTGCACTAGCTATGATAATACAAGGTATCTCTATAGAACCATGCATCCATATGGTGAAAATGGAGTCCATATAAATGCCCCGTTCCAGAAACATATACTGAAAGGCTCCCAGTGTAATACCATTACGAAGCAATATAAAGAGCGAGCCTATCCCAAAAAATAGTCCTAGTATGAAGGCAAGCACCGAAACAATTACATTATTTATGAAAATCCCCATAAACATTTCGGCCTGCTTGGGGTCTTGATAAACGGCCATTGGTCTACCCAACTGAATGTTTCGGATAGTTGCATCTACATAGTCATCTCCTAATACAGTCCGCACAAATTCAGGATCCATATAAGAAGAAAATACACCTATAAGAACTGCAAAGAAAAATACACCTAAAGCTAACCAAAAAGAACGTCGAGATTCATAAACGATCTGAGGAACATCCTCTTTCCAAAAATTAAAAAATCTAAATAATCGACTTTTTTGATTTTTGTAAACACTATAAAAAACCTTTTGTGCAATATTATTGAGGTACACACGTACCGAACGGTTAGGATAAAAAGTGCGTGAATAAGATAGGTCATCCGTAATCTCCACAAATTGACGGCTCAGCTCATCAGGATTGCTATGTCCTGACTTTAAGTTTTTTTCAAACTTAGCCCATTTGTCTTGATTTTGTTCAATAAATCGAGTTTCACGCATATTTAGGGTTATTAGTATATCTGGTTTAGCTGTCTAAAGTTCTATCCAAAATAACAACTTCAATGTTTTTTTCAATAGAATAGTGAATTTTTATTTGCCAAAAAGACTTAATTATTTGTATATTTCCTATCAAGAAGATGCATCACCTAGGTTTATAGGTGCTTTGAACAACAAAAAAAATGCTCTAAGAATTCACTTTAGCTTAGATACTATATGAAAACCATCGAAATCGATACCGCCCAAAAAGTAACTATCCAATATGAGTTGGCCTCTATAGGTAACCGCTTTTTAGCCTACTTTATAGATTTACTTGTATTAGGTGGCACACTTGTTTTTTTAGCTATTTTGGGTCAATCTGCTTTAGAAGAGATTGGAGCTTTTCGTATATATATGTTTATCATTTTGCTGCCCATCTTTGTATTCTATACTTTAGCTTCCGAAATATTATTGCATGGCCAAAGCATTGGTAAAAGAGCTATGGGTCTCAAGGTAGTAAAGCTGAATGGAGATTCCCCAAATACACATGATTATTTTATGCGTTGGATGTTTCGCTTTGTTGACCTGTTCATTTCTATGGGTTCGGTGGGAGCTTTATTGATAAGCGCTTCTCCTAAGAGTCAACGTTTGGGAGGTATGTTATCTGGAACTACAGTTATTCGCACCACCTCTCAGCGCACATTTTCGCTCAACGATATTCTTAAAATATCAACCTTAGATACTTATGAGCCTTCTTATCGCCAAATCACAAGGTTCAATGAGCAGGATATGTTATTTATCAAAAAAACACTAGAAAGAGAGCGTCGCTATCCTAATCCTGCACACAAGAAAGCAGTAAATGACCTGTCTATACATGTTGCTCAGCAACTCACGATCAATAAGGTTCCTAAAGATCGTAGCAAATTCTTGCGTACATTAATCAATGATTATATTGTATTGACTCGATAATACTGTATGAACCCTCCATCTTGGAAATCAAAAGAAAATCGGCTATTTATAGTCTTCCTTATACTACTTCATCTTATCTATTTTGGAGTAGCTTTTTTTTATCAGAATATCTACAATGCAGACTCCCCTGAGTTTTTGCAACAAGCTATCAACCTGAGAGCAGAGGGCTCTTTGTATGCCTATTATATAGATCATCCTTATGAGATGCGCTATGAGACACTTCGACCACCTTTGTATGCTGTATTTATTATGTTCATACAGTTCTTTAGCCAATCTCATTTTAGCATCTTACTGCTTCAAAACATACTCAGCATTCTTGGATTTTGGTACTTGTATAAGCTTCTCTTGAGTTTTAATTTAGCTCGCAAACCATTGCAAGCCATTATTGGTTTATCTCTAGTTCTATACCCTTCTCAACTGATTGTTAGCAATTCTATTTGGAGCGATACACTCTTCCAGCTGGTCTTTTTTGTAGGATTTGTGGCCCTAATAAAATTCCTGAGACATTATAAACTTCGAGATTGGATACTATATAATAGTCTTTTAGTGGTTGGAATATTTATCAAGCCTGTTTTATTGTTCTTTTGGGTGCCTAACCTCTTGTTTTCTATCTTCATTTATGTCAAGATAAAAAAGCCAATTATCATTCCTTTCACCCTGATGCTGCCTATAGCTATTAGCCTTTGGAACTATAGAAATTACACAAAAACAGGTTATTCGCATTTCTCTTCTATACAGTCTTTCAATTTACTTAAATACAATGCATATAGACTACTAATCAAGCAAAAAGGAGTAGAAGCAGCAGACGACTTTGTCAATGAGGTTAGTCAACAGGCTGCAAAGCTTCCTAGTTTCGCAGACCAACAACAATACATAGCAGATACCAGTATCTCCATACTAAAAGCTAATTTGATAGAATATGGATTGATCCATGCTAGAGGTAGCATCAATTATTTCTTAGATCCAGGACGTGAAAACCTTGTACAGTTTTTTCCTGTTCCGCCCTCTAAACCTATAGGATTTTTCAATGAATGGCAGGTCAATAGTTTTAGTGGCATTCTTAATTATATTCAAAATTTGAATCCTTGGATATTCATAACCATGCTTATTGTTTTTCTTTGGAATTTTTTGGTTTTGTGTAGTGGTTTGATTTTCCTATTCAACAAAAAAATAGATCTTTCTATTCGAATAGCTATCTTCTTAATTGTAGCTTATTTTAGTGCAGTTTCGGGTGTAGTAGGCAATGCTCGTTATAAAATGAGTATTTATTTACTGCTAATATTTACTCTTCCTTTTACCATTGATATGCTCAAAGTATGGTGGATAAATAGAAGACTGCTCACTTCTAAAAATATCAATCATTAATGTTTTTCTTTATAGTTTTAGGATTAGCTTTTATGCTCAATATCTACATTGATTGGGTTGTTGAAGGTGTTCAACGACATCAACGTTTTTTGAGTTACCTTAGACAGACACAGCAAATTGGTAAAACCCAATTCCAAACAATTTGGAAGAAGTATACAACCTGGAATCTTATTGCAAACTTACTTCGACTCTACTTTTGGGGTGTAGTACTTGCGATTATTAGCCATTTAATAGTACAAGAACACAGCTATCATCATATATGGTTAAGCAGTCTTATATTGCTCTTAGTTTCTTCTGTATTTAATGTCTGGAATTATAAAAAAGCAAAGGATTGGACATACTATGGACTAGACCGAGACATTAAACGCCTGTTTGTACAATTAGCCCTTAGGATTCCCTTTTTACAAAGTAGATATTTCAGAATGACGAATAGTTTTGATCTTTGGCCATTTATAACCATACAGTTCAACATAAAGGATTACAATGCCTTGAATAACTTGAAATATAGTAAAGGTTATGTAAGTAAATTTTGTATAGAGATAAAGCCGTAATTTTTTGATTAGACAAGGTAGATGTTCTGCCTAATAGCCTTAGCTATTAAGGTAGGTTGTCTAACGAAGGGCTAAATAAAAAAGAACAATTTATCATC
>JAAEPD010000004.1 GCA_024222455.1 Aureispira sp. | reverse complement strand
TATATTTGACAAAATATTCATTTATCACTAACTTGTTCATGGTTTGTAGTTGTTTGCTTTTTCTAAAAGTTTCGTCACTTTTAAGCTAAACATTACAAACCACTTTTTTTATTTTAACTTTTTGTTTTTAAATCTCTTCATAGACTAAATATATTCAATGCAAGATTTAGAAAGTAGATTATCCGCCTTTTTGGACAGACGCAAAGCCAATAAATCATTGAGAGCACCTGTAGCTAAGCAAAATCTAATAGATTTTTGCTCCAACGATTATTTAGGTTTAGCTAGATCTATAACACTAAAAGAGTCTATAGCCAAAGCTTATGCTGATTTTGGGCAATTGGGCGCTACAGGCTCTCGCTTGCTTACAGGCCACCATCCGCTCATGGATCAGCTAGAACAACAAATAGCGCAATTTCATAATGCTCAAACAGCCTTATTGTTTAACTCTGGTTATGATGCAAATTTGGGCTTAATATCTTGTATCACTCGACCATCTGATATTATTTTGTATGATAAATTAGTACATGCAAGTATCCACGATGGTATGCGACTGAGTTCTGCAACAGCACTCAGTTTTGCCCACAATGACCTAGAAGAGTTGACTACCCTACTCCAAACTCACCAAGAGATAAAAGGAGCCTTGTTTGTTGTGGTAGAGTCCGTCTATTCTATGGATGGCGACTATGCTCCTTTATCCGAAATTACTAGCCTTTGTCAAGAGTACAATGCTCATTTGATAGTAGATGAAGCGCATGCTACAGGTATTGTTGGTCCCAAAGGAGGAGGTTTGGTTCAAGAGTTTGGCTTAGAAGAGTCAGTTTTTGCCCGTTTGCACACCTTCGGAAAAGCATTGGGCTGCCACGGTGCAGTTGTATTGGGAGGTTCTACACTTAGAAACTATTTGCTCAATTTTGCTCGATCTCTTATTTATACTACAGCCTTGCCAATCCATAGCCTAATTAGCATTCAAGAAGTTTATAACTTATTAGATAAAAACGGAAACAAAATTAAACAAGAATTAACTGGAAAGGTAAAGTTTTTCACAGAAAAAGTAAAAAACTCAACCATTGAATTACTCCCCAGCACTTCTAGTATTCAATCGGTATTAGTACCTGGTAATGAAAAAGTTGTTGAAGCTGCTGCTACTTTAGAAAAAGAGGGGTTTGATGTACGCCCAATTCGCTACCCTACAGTAGCGAGAGGAGAAGAGCGTTTACGGGTATGTATTCATAGGCATAACAGTGTACAAGAAATAGAAAAACTGATAGCCTCACTAAACAAAATATAGTTTAGATGTTCAATTATAATATAAAAGAGGGAATGTATCTCCATTACAATTTTGGATTGTTTCTGTTTATTTCCCTAACCCTTTCTAGTGAAATATTTGCCCAACAAAACACTCAACTCTATAAAGCTGTAGGAGAACTCAAAGTTATCTATACAACAACATCTAGCGGTAAACAATATGGTATCACAGATAAATTAGACAACCCTATCTCAGAAATTAAATATTCAACGCCTCCAAGAATAGAAAAATTTAGGTCCTACCACTTAAAATTGTGTAAAGTATCCATTTTGGACAAAAATGGAAAAACCTTATATGGTCTTATTGATCGTAATGGACAGGAAGTCTTGGACTGCAAATATGATGACATTTCAGATAAGCTTGATTATCCATATATACCTGTCCAACAAGATGATAAATATGGAATTATCAACCAGAGTTGTGAGCTAGTTGCTCCACTAGTGTACGACAAAATATCTTTTATGTACCCTGTAGATACTAAAGGTTATGTAAGTAAATTTTGTATAGAGATAAAGCCGTAATTTTTTGATTAGACAAGGTAGATGTTCTGCCTAATAGCCTTAGCTATTAAGGTAGGTTGTCTAACGAAGGGCTAAATAAAAAAGAACAATTTATCATC
>JAAEPD010000003.1 GCA_024222455.1 Aureispira sp. | reverse complement strand
TAGCCACCGTATAATTTAGCTATATTATCTAGTTCTTCTTCGATTTTAACTATTTCATAATAGTTTGGGATTAATGTTTTTGTACAGTAACAGGTCCATCTATCTGCGGCTTCATCAATGCCATCATTTTTAACATTGGTTTTAAAGCCTAGGTTGCTAACCTCTAGAGCAACTTTATTTCCCATTCTTTTAGAAGGTATTGCCACAAAAAACTCAATCTCTAAAGGTTTAGAAATATCGAATCCATTACTTTGCTCAAATCGATGCAATGCATCTCCAGTTGCATCATTAGGAAATTGTTTTTTCATATTACCAATAATTATAATTAGCTTTTTTGAATAAATCTTCAGGTAGAGGATCCGGCATTAATGGCTCATCAGAATGGCCGATGAACTCATCATACTGATGACCAGCAGAGGTTACAATTTTTTCATTTTGAAGTAGATCTAATCTCTCTTGTCCTATAGAGATTTCGCTTAATTCTGACAAAATAGAAACAGAGGAAAGGAAGTGATTAACAACGGATGCTATAGATTGATCACCTCTTAGAGAGAACATTCCGTACGATATTGGTAGCCTGTCTCAGACATCCACAAAACCACCACGCCGTCGTGGTAGAAGTTCTCATAATACTGTTCAAATGAATATGAAACTAAGCCCTGAAATTATGGAGAGATTTACGGATTTAGCAGACTCGCAAAATCTCATTTTTTGCGACACGTTAGCTATGTTGCTTGATACATATGAAAAACATAAAGCTAAGTAGCTATCTAGCTAGCTATCCATTGGAAATACTATCCGTTGTACTTAGAAGCTTAAAAAATAAAAAGCTTCAGTGTATTGATATGTAAAATATATGTTTATTTCTAGGCAGTCTTTTAACAAAATATTTACATCCAAATTTTGGACTAAACTAAACGAAACAATAGTACCTTTTCGGGATAATGTAAAAAAAGAAGATTTTCTAGATTCTCTGTATGACAAGATTGACAACTTCACATACAACCCAAAGCCACCTAGAGAGTATATAGTTTATAATAAACACAATGGGGTTTCTAGATATGTGCCAACATTTTCTAGGGAGGATTATTGTGTATATTTTTTATGTGTTAAACTTATCGAAGATGAAATAGCTATTAATAGGGTAGAAGGAACCTATGGTGGCTGGCGATTAGGTAATCCTATAAGGCTGAAAGAAGAAGAG
>JAAEPD010000002.1 GCA_024222455.1 Aureispira sp. | reverse complement strand
TGTAAGGAATGTAAAGTAAAAAAAAGTCCATGCTTTACATTTAAACATGGACTTTTTGAAAGAGGAAAACTAATTTTATAAACGTTTAGTTTTTCCATCATTATTATCCTCGACTGCATTTGCTGGTTTAGGAATATTACGTTGTAGTAGGTTGTTCTTAGCTTGGTAATATTTGTTGATAGCGTTATTGCCACCATTGTTCAATTTGTTGATATACTTATTATAAGTATCTACTTTTTCGTTGATGACAGAACCATCTTTTTTGAAAGCACTTAGGATTTGTGGGTAAATCTCTTTGTGAGCACCTTTGTAAAATTCGATTAAACGTTCTGCTTGGCTATAACAAGTTGCATCTTCTTTAATGTCTTCTACTTTTTTGAGGCGTTTGCTAGCTTCATTGACCGCTTGTCCCAGTTTTTTGAGGGCAGCTTTTGCTCCTTCTATATCTTTCTCGTTTAATGCCTTGATAATGTCACCGTCAGCATATTGTACTTGTAGTGTTGCTAAATCAATATCACGAACATAAGTATTAATTTTATTGATTTTTACAATAGTCTTATTGAACTCATTTTCGTCATAAACTAAATCAATTTCATGTGTTTTTGCAAACTTCTTGATATTGTCTTGCATTGATTTCATTGCTTTGCCCACTTCATCAGAATCCTTGTCTGATAATTGGCTTTCTTTTTCAACTGTTTCAAAACACTCTGTGCAACCAGTCTCTCCAGCAGCTACAGTCAAGTAATCTCTTTCGATACTAGCTTTCATCAAGCTCAATGTTTTGACAGCACTCTCTTTGATTCCATGATCTTCCTCAAATGCAGTAACCTTAGAAAATTTTCTTTGGATTTGTGTAATGAGGAGATCGAGTTGAGCACGCTTTTGGTCAGCTACTTCAGTTCTAGAATGGACTAGGTAAGAGGAATATTCAACTTGGAGTTGCTGCATGTTGACAAACTCTTTGTTGAAAAAACGAATGTAGTCTACTGGTTCGTTAAAGGTTTGAGCTTGTAGCCCTAAACTGCTAAAAACTAAAAACAAAAGGGGAGTTAGGATATATTTATTCATAGTAAATGTGAATGGTTTTGGTTAGAATATTAAATCAATGTTTTTGTAAACAAATTACACGCCAAAATATGTGTGAATAGCATGTATTTTTTAAGCTACTTATTCACTAACAAACAAATCTTCTAATCGGTTTCCTCTAGAGCCTTTTACAAAAAAACTTTTTTTCGCCCATTTTTGTCCATTTACCCATTCAATTGCCTCCTTAGTTGTATTAATATGTTGCGAATTTTGATGAGATGGAAGTTGTATTCTTGTGAATTCCTCTCCAACAAAGATTACCTGTTCAAAATGGCTATAATCGATACTATCAACCAATTCTTGGTGCTCAGTTTGACTATATTCACCCAATTCCAACATTTCTCCTAAGATTAAGATCGCATTGAATAGGGGAGCTTGTTGCAACTCTTGCAAAAAAACTTCCATGCTGCTAGGATTCGCATTATAACAGTCCAAAAGAACACTGTTGTTTTTCCATTGTAATTGCTGAGAACGTAGTGCTGCAGGGTGATATTCTTCTACAGCTTTTTTTATTTGTTGCGCAGAGATTCCAAAATGATTGCCTATGTGTGCTACGCCTATAATCGTATCCAACCAAAATGCTCCAAATAGTTTTGTTTGAATAGCTATTGTTTCTTCTTGGATAGTTAGATTTAGACCAAGAAGGGGGCGTTTGGTTATTTTTGCATAGCTATCTGTTTCCTTACCATAATACGATAGGTGAGAGACCGCTTGACTGGCCTTGAGTAATACAGGGTCTTGTGCATTGACAAAAGCAAGACCTTCAGATTCTTCTAAAAAGTCATAAAGCTCTTTGTTGGCTTTGATAATGTTTTCTACAGAGCCATATTCCCCTAAATGATCTTTCCCACAGTTGGTAACTAGACCATAATCAGGTTCTATTATTTGACTCAAAAAATAAGTCTCTTCTAGATGGTTTGCACCTATTTCTAAAATCGCCATCTCATAACTTGCATCAATTTGAAGTAGGCTGAGTGGAACTCCCAAATGGTTATTTAGATTGCCTCTAGTCGAAAAGGTTTTGTATTGTTTGGATAGAATATTGTGCAAAAGTTCTTTGGCTGTAGTTTTTCCATTAGAGCCTGCTATTCCAATGATAGGAATATTTAATTGTTGTCTATGTTGTTTTGCTAAAGCTTGTAAGGCTGCTTCTCCATTTTTTACTAAAAAATAGCGATGGTCATCAGCATGTTTTGCCTTTAGGGCTGGATCATTGATGACAGCAAATGCAGCACCTTTCTCTTCTATAGCCTGCTCAGCAAACTGATTGCCACGATGGACACCTTTTTTATCAAGAACTCCTAAGGCAAAGAATATACTGCCTTCTGTTATTTTTCGGGTATCAATGTATACTTCTGGTTGCTTTGTGTAGGCTTGGTATAGTGTGTGGATATTCATAGAAAATCTACTAGAACTTGATTGTGTGTGGAAATTGAAAAAATTGTTATGCTGTAGAGAAATCCCCCTAGCCCCCTTTACAAAGGGGAATATAGTGCGTGTTATATATTGTGCATATAAATTTTCCCTTGTAAAGGGGACTAGGGGGATTTTAATTGTATGATGAATAGCTTTGTACCTAAAACTTTGATTTAATATCTTTAGGTATACCATCTTTATGTAGAAGGATTGCTACTGTTTTAAGCTTGAAATAGGCCTCAGACATATAGATAAGTCCCTTGTAAGGACCAATTGCTCCCCAAGAGTTTTTGATGATATAATATTTAGTCCCTTTTTTATCTTTTGCAGTACCTACTACGTGCATTAAATGATCGTCAGTAGTAGAGTAGTTTTCAAAAGTGCTTTGACGTAATTCTTGATCTACAAACAGCTCTTCAGAAGGGTTTTCAAAAAGATCTTCACGTGACACGTCTGTTGGTAACACTGCAATTCCCTGTTTACCTGAAAATCCTTTTTCGCTTACATCACCATCCCATGCAATAGAGAATCCATTTTTGAGTGCATGATCTGTGATTTTCATTAACTCATCAATAGGAACATTTTGGTATGAACCATTAGAGTAATTATCTGGAATTTCTAATACAAAATTTTCATAAAAAGGATGGTGTGTATAAGAAGTTACACTTATATAATCTTTTGTATTGATGCCCAAAGAAGCTGCAAATGTTTGAGGAGTGTATTCTTTTCCTTTATATTTGAATTTTTGCTCTGGAGTACCTAAATATACATCCAAAACGGCATTAACAACTTGACGCCACTTAGTGCTTGGGCGCTTAACTTTAGTCAGAGAAGTCATCATACCATTTAGGACTTTTGCCAACTCACTATGATCGTGTTTTTTATCGCCACTAGCAATTCCTGAATAGGCTGATTCTGGCATAGCACCACCCATCTTAAAGGCATTGATTACATCATGAGAAAGACTTCCTTGGCTAAAATTGGCTTTACCTTGTCTGAATAGATAATTTTGAGCTTTGTTAAGATATATATTACGTACAGTATACATCTCCGAAAGATCATAATCTCCTTTTCCCATTCTTTTGAGCTCTGATTCTAAGAAAGAAGAGGTCGCAAAACTCCAACAAGTACCTGTACGATCCTGACTTTTGATAGGTGTATACTTGATTTCTTTAGATACTTTGAAATCATATTGAGCTGTTGCTCCAATGTAGGCCAATAAAAATGCACCTATAAGTAGTAAATTTTTCATTTTGTAAAATGTTTTGTTTGAAATAAAACAAAATAATGTAACTAAAAAAGTTAAATTAGTTGGGTTTTAAATATTTTTTGCATAACTTGTAAGCGGAAAAGGAAAGATTTCGTTTTATAACTATCATTATTATGCTTAATTTTTATGTTTACTGCCAAAGTAAAGCTAAATTTAAGATAAATTTTGTCAAGAGCTTATAAAACAAGCTATGAAAAAGCAATTTTTTCTTTGGCAGTACTTCATTTTCTTATAGAAATAAGAGAATGAAGTAAGTATTAAAAAAAACATATTCAGATCAATTACATATTTTTATTAAACAGACAGTTTTTATGAAGATCAAAAACATTCAGCAGTTCAGATCTCATTGGCGTAGTCAACAAGGCTACGATATGCCCAATTGGGACGAAAACTTCATAGGGAGTGTTAATGGAGAGAAAAGTGGATTTTATAAGATGGTTAACGGTATTGTTAACAATATAAAAGCCGATTTGACTCCTAAACTCCAAAATGCTCAAGATGAGCAAGCTATTTATGAGTTTTTGCAAAATGCAGCAGATAGTCAATCTACAGAATGTGCCGTGATATACGATGAAAAGTATTTTATGGTGCTTAATAATGGTAATACATTTACAGAGAAAGACTTAAAGGCATTGTTAAATTCTTTTCAAGGGACAAAGGCAGATAAGACTAAACCAGAAAATTGTGGCAAAATTGGTCGCTATGGCATTGGTTTTAAGTTGGCTTATCGATTGATTGGTAAATCAGATGGAGCAGATGAGCTATTGAATGATTTAGCAGGACCTTTGTTGTTTAGTTGGCACAATAGTGAACAATTTCAGTCTCTGTTAGATTATACTGGCGATGATTTAGAACTAGAAGATGATGTAGCAGGTGATATAGCACCATGGATGCTTAAAATAATTTTAGCTTGTTTTCCAACTAGTCCAGGTGAGAATGTACGAGATCTAGACTACAATGATCGTTCTTTGTTTGATCCAGAAGAATTGGCTGAGTTGGTTAGTTTTTTAGGTAGACATCGTGATTTGTTAGAAAATCTAGTTTTGGAGCAAGGTTCTTTGTTCTTCTTAAAATTTGGGCCTAAAAAGCACGAAAAACTTAAGGATTCTTTATTGAATATTAAGTCAGGTATTGGTTATTCTATGAATAGCTTGAAAACACTCGAAAAAGTTATTTTGCAAGATGAAATAGTTGCAAAATATGATGCTGAGTTTGAACATTATTCTATCCTTCCTGGAACTGAAGATTTTAAAAAAATTGATCCTGAATTTCCATTTTGCCCTATTGAGATTTCTTTAGGATTTCCAACTGATTTGGAAAAGATGAATATGCTGAAAAAAGCACCAAGTATTTATCAGTTTTTTCCTATGCGGAATGAGCGTCATTCGATGGCTTATTTTATACATGGTACTTCTTTCTCCAAAATCACAGATCGTACACGCTTAGATGATCAAGGTGAAGCCAATATAGAAACCTTTAAATATATAACAGCGGCATTAAAACGAAATTTAACAAGCTATAGACAAGAAGATTATAGCCGTTATGCTTTGATTTATAAAGCTCTGTTGTTGACGGATCGCTCAGATGAATATGATGCAGATCTAATTAATACGCATTTGTATGATCCTATGTTGGAGTTCATTCAAACGAATATTCCTACCAATAAAAATAACTTTTACTTAAAAGATTTAGTAGTTGTCAAGAATACTAAATTGCCTATAGAGCCTATGGCTTTGGGGATTGGTAAAGAGTGGTTGTATTGGACAGATGTAGAAGCTGATCAAGATGTGATGCGTTCTGCTGCCAATAATGCGAAGTTAGGATTGAAGCGTTGGGGGTTGAAAGAGTTGATTGATGAGGGAACACCTGCTTTGGTCAATAATTGGTTGTCCAATCTTTCGGATGATGATTATAAAATCTTTGTAGAAGAACTCAAAGATGTAGAGTTTGATGCTGAGTTTTTAGAGAAATTTAGTCAACTAAAATGCTTTAAGTTTACAGATAATCAAGGCAACGCAAATTTCTATGCTATAGATGATTTGAAAAATCAAGATGATATTTTCTTGATGAGTGAGCGTACTTTAATGATTAAGGATGCAATCAAATCTTTAGGGTTTTCTGTACTAGAGTTTAATATATTAGATTATGCTGCTGTCTTCCATCAATTAGAAGCTGAGTTGGATTATTTGACCAATGATAAAGCATTGTTTACTAAAATAACAATGCGCACCGCAGATGCTTCTTTACCTGCAGACCAAAAGCATGGGTTATTTAATTTTTTGAAGGAGCTTAAAGGTGTCAAAACAGATGAGTTGCGTTCTGTTCGCTTATTTTCGAATCAAGAAGGATTGAATGCACCACTTAATGGGCTTTTGCCTGCTGATGCAGAAGTAGAAGAGTGGATGGAAGGCTTTAAGATTAGTGAGGAGGAAGATGCAGAGTATTTGGGAGAATACTATATAGCAGATAAAAATAAATGGGAAGGCTATAGTAATATTATAGTACCATTTTGGTCAGAATTGGTAAAACATAGTTCGCTAGATGATGTAGCTAACTTAACTGCCTTTTTTGATACAGTAACAGAATATTATGGTTTGAAATCGGGGCAACCTAAGTTGTCTACTACTAATTATCTATATGTAGATGTAGATCAAGGTTGGCAAGGAGCAGAGGCAGTCTTTTATCACAAAAGCCTTGGAGATGTAGATAATTACGAGAGTTTGAGAACTGCTGTTAGTAAAGTTTTAGGTTTGTCTTTACCACATCCTGTTATTGTTGGTTATTTGGGGACTGATCCATTCAGAACTCCTGTAACTGCAAGTAGCAAGGAATGGAAAAAAGGATTAGTGCCTATGTTGGCCAAATGTAAAGAGGCTGACCTTAATCCTGCTGAAAAAATAGCTTTATTTACTTTGTTCAAGGATGTTTTGACCCCTAAAGATTTAGGAAGGTTAGAATTATTTAAAAATAACAAAGGGGAGTGTACCGTGCTTTCTAAAATGTTGCCTGCAAGCAACAGTGTAGAAGGTTGGTTGGATGACTATAAGATTCGTGTAGAAGAAGATGCTGATGTATTACATGAATTTATGGCTAAAGAAGTAGATATTTTTGGTAGTATCATTCAGCCTGAGTGGGCAGCTATTACTAAACATTCAAGTGCAAATAGCAATGTTGGTAATTTTTATAAGGGTGTAATGAAATATGCAGAGGTTGCCAAAGCACCTAAATCGCTTACAAGTTCTAGATATGTTTATATCAACAAAGAAGTAGGTTTTGTGTCTAGTGCAGAGGTGTTTTACCACAGTGCTATGACCGAAGCTAGTGATTATAGCAGTTTACAGTCAGCTATAAACTCATTGACAGGGTTGTATGCACCACATGCTGATGTTTTAGAGCATTTGCAGGCCAAAGTGATGAGAACAAAGGATTGCAAGTTGGCTAGTTCTCTAAAGGTTGATAGCACTTCTTTAGAAAAATCGGAAGTAGGAAGTTTATTACAGTTTTTGAATAATACAAAAGAGGATTTCTTTACTTTCTTGTATGTAGAAGAAGGAGAAAACTCTAGAGAATGTATAGTTGGCAAAAAAGGTAAGTTTGTTCCTTATGCACTGGAGAAAGGTCAGCAAAAGTTGGCTGATAAGATCCAAACATCTTTTGGGGAGACTTATAAACTGTTGCCTTCTAAATTATATGATTCAGAACTTAGAAATAAAGGCCTTTTAGTCGGTAGTGCACTGTTTGGTGTTTTATCTAAATCTAAAGATGCACCTGCTGAGTTATTGTCTGCAATTATAGCAGAAAGTAGTAGTACAGATGTACAAGCAGCAGTATTTAGTAAGATAGATAAGATTGTTTTGAAACATGGACAAACTTATGGAAAGGAGTCTACAGAGCACCAAGCTTTGCAGATTTTCCGTGATAAGGATGCTGATCATGTCAAAGCTCGTACTAAGATTTATATAGAGGATGCTGAAGGTGAAATGCATAAGCTAATGCATATTGGTTTTGATGCAAATGTAACCATTACGATAGATAGATATGGTAAGTTTAGTTTGCCATTGGCAGAGGTCTTACCTAGGTTCAAGGCTATACAAAGTTTATTAGATGATATTCTAGCTCAGATGGTCGATTATGAGGCACCAACTGCTTTGAAACGTCGTTGTTTTGATGGGAATGAAAAACCTGCCAAAGACGTATTTAATGAGCTCAAGAAAGAATATCCAATACTCGAAAATTCTAATCAATTAGCCTTTGCATTATTGAGTGCTAAAGAGGCGAATAACAACAAGCTAGTAAAAGACTTTTCGGTATATACGAATGCCGAAGAAGCTACTAAATTAGGCAGCTTTGATGCATATCATGTTAAGTCGAACTCATTTATAGAAGATGCAGCTATTTTAGATGAAGATCATTATTCTGCATTACCTGTCTTATTGAATTTGGATGGAAAATATCGTTCCTTTGAATTTGGTAATCAAAAGGTGGTTGTAGAGCCTTATATTGGTAAGAAAGGAGATTTTTATTGTACTCCTATCCGTACACTAGAAGAGGATGAATCTGCAGCAGAATTGCAAAAAGAAGTTTTAGAATACTTGTATGACCAATGGGATGCTATTGAGTTAGATGATCGCCCTACACAATTAAATTTGGCGACTAACGAATCTGGAACTTTAGCAGGCTTGGCCTTGAATTCAATGGTTTTCCCTCATGACTATGCTTTAGTGAAAGAGCAACTGCCAGATTGGTTAGTTGACTGGGTTGGAGATGCAAAAGAAGAAGTGGCTACGTTGACTGTAGCAGCAGCTACACCTAAGGCTAGCAGTGTCAAATCTGTTGAGGTTGAAGAGGAAGAAGTTGTAGAAGAAGAGGAAGTTGATTTGGATGATCTTTTAGGAGATAGTGATAATGATGACGAGGACGATGATGATCTCGATTTAGATTTTGATCTGGATGACGATGACGATGAGGAAGTAGACGACCTTTTAGATGATTTATTAGATGATGATGATGACGATGATGGATTGGACGACTTGCTGGATGATGATGATGATGATGATGATGATGATCTTGACTTAGATTTTGATCTAGATGATGATGATGATGATGATGATCTTGACTTAGATTTTGATCTAGATGATGATGAGGAAGAAGAAGAGGACGATTTAGATTTGGATCTTGACTTGGAAGAGGATAGCGAAGAAGTTGAAGAGCCTGAAGTGGAAGTTGTAGCAGAGGAAGCTGTTGAAACAATTACAAAAGTAGTTCCTAGAGGTAAATTAGCTTTCTTAAAAGCAATAGGTGTAAACACTAGAAGTAGCGAATTGGTAGCAACAAGACATTATTTCCAATCAAATGAAGGAGAGCCTGTAAGCCAAAAATCATTGAATGATTTAAGAAATCAAGAGGCTACTTATTTGGTGAATACTATTTCTTGGTTACAGTCTGAGGCTACAGCGTTCTCGTCAAATGATGATCGTTTATACTGGTTGCGTAAGTTGTATAATACAGTTGACAAAATTACGATTAATACACCATTACCTTATATTTCAGAAGTAGTAGGCGATGATGAAGAATTTAGATATAAAGTAGATAATCATTCAGATACAGAGTTGTATATATTCGATGATAAACAACAAAATAGACTGAAAGATCGCTATGATATTTCTATTAGTCATGTATATGATTGTTTAGCTGAGGATGACCAACATTTTACAAATATTGAAATTAAAGGTGTTAGTCTAAATACAACTAAGATTGAATGTACTTTGGATGTAGAGCGATTAGAAAACAACAGCCAAGAGTGGGGTGCTGCTCATTATATCAAATGGCGTGAATCTTCTGACTATTCTATTTACCTCTATAGTGGAGAAATGCCTTATAGTGTAAGCTTCTTAGATAAGGTAGTGAAAGAATATGAAGAAGGAAATGCTGTAGTGCATGGCAAAATAGCTTATGTAAATAGTGAATCGACTAATATTGAAGAAGATCTATTTGCTATTGCATCTAAATCTAAAGGCTTGACAGAGAATAGCCTTTTAGGTCTACTTCGTTACAAAAATGAAGGTGTAGAAGATGCTGAGCATAAGGTAATAGAACGAGTAGTTGAAACAGTTGTAGTAGAAGATCAGATAGCTGATAACGAAGAGGTTATTGAGAGCCCTAGTGTGGAGGCTATTAAAGAATACAAAGAACAAAATACGAAAGGTGAGTTGAAAGTCGCTTTTGATATTAGCGAATTACCAGAAGATGTACTAGAACAACTCATGCAATATGCTAAAAAGGCTAGAGTGATTGTTGAAAAAAACGAAATCAATAAAGCCTAAAGATGCTGAACTTCTCTGTTTATCAGAGTTGATATGTTTTTGATCTACGGTAGTGCTGCAGCAATGCACACTACCGTTTTTTTGTGATTTAGATATCTTATGTTATTTTTGGCGAGTACTGAAGTTATTTATAAAAAAGAATTCTATTTAGAGGCTAATGGTGATGTGGAAATATATAGTTGTTGTATTGTGTTTAGGGATGATAATTAATTCGTGTAATAATGATGCTTCAGTGGCAGAAGCACCTCCCAAAAAATCATTAAAAGAATTAGAGGAAGAACACTTTGAGAATACACTGGCTTACTTTGAGCAGTTTGTACAAGCCCAAATGGATACAACGCATTTGCCTGGTGCTGCTGTGAGTGTTATTCGGAATGGGAAAGTTGTATTTTTAGGAACTTATGGGGTTGTTAAAGTAGGGACTAAAGACTCTGTAGATAAGCATACTGTATTTAGATTGGCTTCTGTTTCCAAAGGATTTGCATCTACTTTGGCTGGCTTGTATGAGGAAGAAGGCTTGCTAGAGTGGGATAATAAAATAGTAGATTTTTTACCTAATTTTAGACTACGCAAAAAGACTTGTACCAATGGTATTTGTGTGTCGCATGTGTTGAGTCATAGTACAGGTTTGGTGGAGCATGCATGCTCTCGACTTATCCAAAAAAATAATCCTTATTCAGTTACATTTAGAGGACTAAGATCTGCACCAATTGTAGCCAATCCTGGTGAAACTTATGCTTATCAAAATGCGATTTATAGTGTGATAGAACCTCTATTAGAGAAGGTGACTAAGGAGAGCTATGAAGATTTGTTGCAAAAACGAATTTTTGAACCATTGAATATGGATGATGCTTCTGTGGGCTATCAAGCTATGGTTAATACTGAAAATAGAACTGTACCTCATGTATGGAAAAATAGATCTAAAAAATGGGTAAAAGCCAGTCTTAATCAGAATTGGTACACAGTGGCGCCTGCTGCAGGAGTTAATGCAAGTATTAGCGATATGAACCATTGGATGTTGGCAATGTTGGGCTATTATCCAGAAGTGATTAGTCCAAGAGTTAGGGATAGTTTGTTTACACCTAGAATTCCTATAGAAGAAGGGCAAGGCTACTATCATTGGCATCCTAAGGCTACTTCTTATTATGGATTAGGATGGCGAGTATTTGACTATGGAACCCACCAACTGATTTATCATGGTGGAATGGTGAAGGGCTATCGTCCTGAACTGGCTATAGACCCAACACACGATATTGGAGTAGCTTTATTAACTAATGGCTCTGGAGATAGAGATTGTTTGTCAGATACTTGTATTCAAACCTTTTTTAATATGTATTATGATGAGCATCCTCGTTATAATCAGGATGGAGGACGTATTGTAGAACATGAAGAGTAAGGACTTTAGTTAGATTATTTTTTAATGTACTTGATTTTAGGTAGCTCTTTTAATTTTTGAATTAGGCGAGTGTCTTCTGCTGTTAATTGAATAGCTTTTAGCTTTTGAATATATTCTTTTAGTTTTTGGGTATGGAGAAGCCCTTTACTTATTAAGAAGATAACAATGATTTTGATTAATATACCCTTCATAATACTTTCTGGAATTAAATAGGTAGATAACCCTATGTATAACAGGTAGGAAATTAGTCCAGTGAGTAAACCAACTGAATTGTTTTTTAGACTTACAATCAAGGCTACTAAATAAAGCATTATCATGAATCCTCCTTCAATATAGATATAGGTAGGGTCAACTTTGTTTTGAGAAAGCCCAATAATAAGGCCTATCATAGTAAAACCTATCAAAATAAGTATCCCTAATAGCCCAGCTCTGATAGCTTTAATGCTTTCATTGATGTTTATTCTTAAATTATTGGCTGCCGCAATATCTTGATTGTTATTTAATAGAGTGGGAGTTGTATTATCATCGAGTAAATTATTCATAGATTTAGTTTTAAGCTCAGTTAGGTAGTTGTCTAGAGGGTGAGTGCAAATTAATAACAAATCGATCTAGGTTTTTAATCTTTGAGAATAATTTAATGAAAATATTAATCTGTATGAGATATTGTTTCTTAAGCTTGTTTTTGTTAATTTCTGTTTTAGGAATAGGGCAGACTACTTGGGATAGTTTAGGTGCTTTGCCAATTGTATTGCCCGTTAAAACCATTTCTCCTTATGATAGCTTAGATAGATTTGAAGACTTAGCATTTCTGAAAGAAGTGCTAAAAGATAAGCGTGTAGTGATGTTAGGGGAGAGTATGCATGGAGTGGAAGATTTTAATGAAGCAAAAACTCGAATCATTAAATTTTTGCATCAGGAAATGGATTTTGAGGTTGTTGCTTTTGAGAGCGAATTGAGCCATTGTGAATGGGCTAACAGACATAAACAGCAATGGTCAGCCAAAGATCTATTGAAGCATTCTATTTTTAGAATATGGAATACTCCTGCATGCTTAGAACTCATGAAGTATATCCAAAGAAATGAGGACTTGGTGTTGACGGGGTTTGATATGCAACCAGAATTTGACCATGATTCACTGGCAGTCTTGTATCAATTCTTTAAGCCTGTACATTTAGCTGTAGCTCAAAAAATATTGAATGCTGAAAAAGAATTTGTTGCATATTATAAAAACTATCCTGATCGAACAAAATTGATTAAAACTTACCAAAAATGCTTGAAAAAGCTCCAAGGTTCTAAAAAAATAAGCTCTAAATACTCAACATCTTATATTCAACTTGTACAGCATATTCTTTCTTATAGAATTGAGACGATAGAACGATTTTTGAGGTATGAGAACCCAATGGATATGGGGGGAGGATTGACCAGAGATTCTATGATGGCTGAAAATGTGGATTGGTTATTAAAAGAAAGGTATCCTGATAAAAAAATTATAGTATGGGCACATAATGCACATATTGGAAAGAATATTACTTATCCAGAATATGGAAGGATGGGGCATTTTATTCAACAAAAGTGGGCTAAAGAAAGTTATGTGATGGCTTTTTGTTATGCGACTGGAAAAGTCTGTCATTTGCCTGAGTATACTTATGAGAACACTTCCAAGAGTATAAATGGAAATAGTATTCAATATATGATTTACAAAACAGGTGAGGATTTAGGGTTTATCAATATTCAATCACAGTTAGACAATAAATGGTTAAATACTAACTTGTACAATATATTTGAATCTAGAGATTGGTTTAATGATCGAACAAAGATGCGGTTGGTTGATAATTATGATGGGATTTTTATGTGTAGGGAAGCACGTTGCCCCACTTATTTTGAAGGGACTCTAATGGACTAATTTAAAAATATTATACCTCTGCTCATTCGATAGGTAATTAAATGATGGGATAAAGTGCTACCTTTGTTTTAGAGGAGTTGTTTAAGAATGATCTATCAAAGTCTATTTTGAATAGCATTATGAAGCAACTTTAGATAAAAAGATTTTATCCTAATTTTCTAAAAAGGAATAATAAAAAACCAAACATGCAAATATTATATTTTGGAATTGTAGGACTTATATTGTTGGTAAGCAGTTGCCAAGCACAAAAGAATAATCTAGGAAAGTTGATTGATTGTGAAGGGGAGTCTATGCCTATCAATCGTCGGACAGTGCTGACTAAAATAGCTTTTGGTTCTTGTGCTTTAGAGACTAAAAACCAACCTATACTTGATGTAGCAGTAGAGGAAAAACCAGATTTATTTATCTATTTGGGCGATAATATTTATGGTGATACAGAGAATATGAAGAAGTTGGCCAAGAAATATAATAAGCTTTGTGCTAAAACCGAATTTCAGAATTTACAACAAACTTGCCCTATTTTAGCTACATGGGATGATCACGATTATGGTGCGAATGATGCCGGTTTAGAGTACCCTATGAAAGAAGAATCTAAGGAGTTATTCTTATCCTTTTGGGGGGAACCTCAAAACTCTTCACGTAGAAAACATAAGGGAATTTATACTTCTTATCTTTTTGGAAAAGGCGCACAAGTTGTACAGATTATTTTATTGGATACTCGAACATTTAGAACTCCCTTATTGGCTGCAGATGAAACTGACCCAGAACACCGAAATAGCTATAGACCCAACTTATCTGAAACAGCAACCTTATTGGGAGAAGATCAATGGAAATGGTTGGCTAAGCAGTTTGAAAAACCTGCTGTTATCCGAATCATAGGAAGTAGTACACAGTTTGGAATAGAGTATAATGGTTATGAAGCTTGGGCTAATTTTCCAGTAGAAAAGCAAAAGATGTTGCGCTTGATCAAAGACAAAAAAGCGAATGGGGTTTGTTTTATTAGTGGAGATGTACATTATGCCGAAGTGTCTAAGGTAGTTGAGAATGCTGCTTATCCAGTTTATGATTTTACATCAAGTGGAATTACGCAAACTTGGTCGCATGTAGAGGAGAATGGTAATAGAGTAGGTGAAGCTTGTTCTGACAATAATTTTGGCCTGCTGGAAATAGATTGGAAGGCTCGAAATATTATTTTCAAAGCAATTGATGTGAATAAGGAAATTAGAATAACGAACACTATTAATATAAGTGAACTTCGTGCAACTGAATAAGAATTTAATTAGGCATTGTGAAAACTTATTAGAGACCAAGATTTTGGCTGTGCAAACAGTACAGGGAGGCGATATAAATGATACCTATCGTTTGGATGCAGCCAATGCTTATTACTTCATAAAAATAAATTCAGCAAGTCAATTTCCTGATATGTTCAAGCAGGAAGCTGCTGGTCTTCAATTGTTGGGGCAAGCTCAAGCTATAGAGACTGCAAAAACTCTTTGGATAGGGCAGGAAGGAGATGATGCATATTTGATCTTAGCGTATATACATACAGGAGTTAAGGGGAAAAAATTTTGGGAAGATTTTGGACGAGAGTTAGCTAGCTTGCACCAACGAACTAGTAGCCATTTTGGATTAGAAAATTCTAACTATATAGGTTCCTTAGTTCAGTATAACAGGAAGGAGTCTAAGTGGACAACTTTTTATATAGAACAGCGGTTGAGACCTCAACTAGATTTAGCCATACAACAGGAAAGAATTGATAGGTCAACAATTTTGAAATTTGAGCAACTATTTAAGGTGCTAGAATCTATTTGTCCAGAAGAGAAACCTTCTTTGATTCATGGTGATCTGTGGAGTGGCAATTATATGGTAGGCCAAAGAGGACAACCTATACTGATTGACCCAGCAGTGGCTTATGCTAGTCGAGAAATGGATTTGGCTATGATGCAGCTTTTTGGTGGATTTGACCAACAATTATATGCTGCTTACAATGAGGTTTATCCATTACTAAAAGACTGGAAAAATAGAATCCCTTTATATCAAATATATTATCTAATGGTACATGTTAATTTATTTGGAGGAAGCTATTTGTCCAGCGTTCAGCAAGCCTTGAAGAACTATGTTTAACCTTGCATATTTTCAAGCATTTCACCCATTTTTTGATGAATTTTTTGAATAGCTTTAAGTGGGCGTACCATTACTTTTACATTGGTTAGCAAGCCTTCATCATTCCAATGCAACATATCTACACCTTCTATAACTACACCATCTATTTCTGTCTGAAATTCTAAAATGGCATCATTAGGCCCAATAACTTCTCTTACATATTTGAATGTATCGTTAATAAATACATGTGCAGCAGCTCCAAGATACATTGTTGTTAACCATTTCCCTTTTTGTGGTGTCCACACTACAGGAGAATAAAAGACAACCTCTTCTGCAAGCATTTTATCTAAAAGATCAAGGTCTTTAGTTTCTACAAGTTTATGCCACTGCTGTACTACTTTTGGATGATTCATGAAAGGATATTTGATGATGTTAAATAAATAAGCTCTAAAATAAAAAAGCCATCTCTAAATTAATAGAGATGGCAATGATTTTTGTAGTATATATTGTCTAATATTTCATGTCTGAAAACTTAGATAAGTCAACTTCGTCACTATGAGAGAACAGAATATCTGTTAATAAAACTCCTTGATCATCTGCACCACTTAGAGAAACTACTCGGAAAGCGATTTTTGCTTGATCTGATTTTGCTGTATATTCAACATAACGGTATGAGAAATTACCAGCTTTAGAATCGTTCTTAAATGTTTTAGTATGGACTACATCTCCATTTATTTGTATAATAAATTGTTTGTTGCCTACATCTGGACGGTGAGCTGTAGCAAATGCTAATATGTAAGTTTCACCAGTTTTTACATCAACAGTTTGTTGTATTCCACTTTGAGCATCTATTTCTACAAAGTTTGTACCTATATAATTGTCGGCTAAACCATATTCTTTGTAAGAATCAGCTCGTTCTATAATTTGAGCTTTAATTGGATTCTCTTTATCTGCTAATAAAACACTCCATCCTTCAGTATTGGTTGCAAACTTGCCATTAATCAAAAGATTTTGAGCTCCAATATTGGAGTTAAACAAGAATGCAAAGAGGGTAATTGCTAAAAATTGCTTAAACATAGAGGTATTGTTTTTATTGTGTTTTTATTGATTATTTCGCTTGTTTTCATAAGTTTTTAGTATGACATCAAAATACATGCCTTAACTGCTTATTTAAACAATTAAGATAATTATTTAGTTTTAAAAACTAGATGAATTTTAATTATTATTTCACTCTTTTTAGGTCTGCTTTTTGGGTATACTGTAAGGGGAAGCTAGTTACGGTATCTTGATTTTCGCTGTCACCAAATATTGATAGTTTTTTCTTTTCTTTACTATAAGAGAATACTTCGAAGTGTATAGAGTTCCCATTGATACTGGTGGTTGAGCACAAACCTTGTTGACCAACATCAAAACAGTCATAAAAAGTATTTCCCATTAATACTCTATCTAGTAAAATACCATTGTTTTCGTCTAATACATAGTGGCCCTTAGGCATAGAATCGGTTCTAAACACTGCATAATCTTTGGTAATTTTTTGTCCACGAAATTCATCATAAAACATTTGCCATCGCCATCGATTGACAGTATCTGTTTCGCTAATGACCATTTTAAGACCAATTTCCATGTACTTTCCATTTTTGGGACTATACATTTCCATTTTGCCTTGGTAGGTACCTAGCCAATCATTGGGGAATATTGGTTGTTTAGAAGAGTTTTTTGTGGTTTTGCATGCATTGATCAATACACTCAATAATATGAGCAAAAACAGTTTAAATAATCCTTGATTCATATGGGCAGCAGATCAAAGTTATATCTATAAAAATACACTAGGAGTAAATGTGCATATTACAAATATAAGATAATTTAATATGTAAGTCAAGTTAGAGAATGTTTTTTCTTAGAAGTCTCTAGGAATTCCATTCTTCTTTACATGCTTACACAGATCATTTAAGTACTTATCTTTTTCTTTTCTGGGACTAGTAAATGATTCTTTTAGTGTAATACTTTTTTGAGCGTAGTTTACACGAATAGTGGCCATATAGCTTTCAACAGAGCAATCTATTAAAACTAAACTACCTTCTATGTTATCATCTTTATAGAGTCTACGATTTCGGTGAGACTCATTAAGTTCAAAACTTATTCTAGTATAACACTTAGTCATGAACATATGAGGATCTTTCTCCATAAAACAATTTCGAATAGGTTCAATCAGCTCATTGTTAACATATTTCATGAGGCTATCTAGAGCAATGGTATCTTGATTTTGCTGATGAGCTACAGTTATAGGAGCTGAGTTGTTAGCAACTGCTTTTGTTTGTTGATGTGCTTCGGTATCAAAATTATTCTTACTTGTAAAAGAAAGGCCTATACAAGCTACTATTATAGCAGCTAATAATATTTCGAACGATTTCATAGTATATTGTGGTTTTATTTAGAGGTCAGCATGGCTAATAGGCTGTCTTGTTTTTTTGTGCTTGTTAATAAGATAACCTCACCTAAGATAACATTAAAAATCCAAACAAAAGAACTGATAATAAAGTTTGTATCTTCTTCAAACCCGACAAATAATGAGCCAATTGGAGTCATTATGCGTAGAGTAACTCCTGAAAGTGTCATAGAATAGCTTCTAATCATCCATCTATAGTGGGCTTTTATATCTTTTTGAATAATTTTTTTGTAGGCAATATAAGTGGGAATCATCCAAGCAGTACTCATCATAATGAACCCCAAAGATGCCCATTGGCCACCTTCTGCCGAAAAAGATAGATATAAGCCAGTAGGTCCCGTGAAAAATAAAATAGCTATTACATAAGCCTTGCCTACATTCTTGTGTAATTTTGAGTTATAGTTAATCAACTTTGGCAAAAAAAGAACTAAACCTCCTAATGTTGCAATGACTCCAAAAAACAGATGGATATAAAAAAAACTAACCCAAAGCTTATTATCCAGCATATCTTGCTTGGCTTTGAGGAAGTGGTAATTCATATCAAAAGAAAAATAACTTAATGCAATAGCAGAAAGTTTCAAGGCAAAGAAAATGATGAATAGCCAAAGAATATAGCTGATGGTTTGTCTCATGGGGCTATAAATTAAAAGAGGGGCATAAAGCCCCTCTATATATGAGTATAAGTTTTTCTGTGTTTAAATTTCTTTTCTCAGTCGAGCTACAGGTATACTAAGTTGTTCTCTATATTTAGCTACTGTACGACGAGCAATATTATAACCTTTTTCCTGCAGGATGTTTTTAAGCTTTTCATCAGAATAAGGCTTACGTTTGTTTTCCATGCTGATTATTTCGGTCAAAATCTTCTTAACCTCTAAGGTAGAAACTTCTTCTCCACTATCAGTTTGTAATGACTCAGAGAAAAAGTCTTTTAGGCGTTTTGTTCCAAATTCAGTTTGCACATATTTACTATTAGCAACACGCGAAACAGTAGATATATCCAAACCGGTGATTTCTGCTATATCCTTTAGGATCATTGGACGTAGACGCTTTTCGTCACCTGTTAAGAAGAAATCATATTGATATTGCATGATGGTATACATCGTTTTTAGCATTGTAGCTTGACGTTGACGGATCGCATCAATAAACCATTTGGCAGCATCTATTTTTTGTTTGACAAACATAGCAGCTTCACGCTGTTTTTTGTTCTTTTTGTCAACACTATAGGCATTCAACATTTCCTTGTAGTGATTGTTGATGCGAAGTTCTGGAGCGTTCTTAGTATTTAGGCTAAGGTCTAGTTCTCCATTTTTATTTTCAATGATAAAATCAGGAACAATGTACTGTTTTTTGAGTGTAGAAGATGTTGCATAAACACTACCTGGTTTAGGATTCAATTTCAGAATCTCATTTGTAGCTTTCTGCAAATCTTCACGATATAAGGAAAGTTGTCTTAATAGTTTATTATAATGCTTTTTAGAAAACTCCTCAAAGTAGTCTGTTATGATTTTGTGGGCCAACTTTAGATAGTGCAATTCTTCATCACTATAATTTTCTTTTACATCTGTTGATCTCAGTTTTCTATTCAATTGCAAAGATAAGCATTCTTGCAAGTTTTGAGCACCTACACCAGGAGGATCAAACTGTTGAATTTTTTTTAGAATATCTAAAATTTCTTCCTCTGTTGCAATTATATTTTGAGAGAAAACAAGATCATCGGTTAGAGCCAAAGGTGCTCTACGCAAGTATCCATCTTCGTCGATACTACCTATTATTTGTTGAGCTATAGCATCATTGCGTTCATCAAGGGACAATAAACCCAATTGACGATCTAAATGTTCATGAAACGAACTTTCCACAGCTATTGGAATAGTTTTCTCTTCTTGGTCTGCAGAATAGTTGTTTGCTTCTAATTTGTATGAAGCAGTGTCATCATTCATATAATCCTCCAGATAATCATCTATGCTGATGTCTTCTTGTGCATGTTCTTCTTCAAATGCATCATCCGCAAAGTCATCCGCTTCATCAGAACCGCTTTCTTCTTTCTCACTATCATCAGAACCAAGAGGAGTATCCTCAAAGGTTTCTTCTTTTTCTTTCTCGTTTTCTTCAGCCTCTGTTTCTAGTGCAGGATTGACTTCTAACTCTTCTTGTATACGCTGCTCTAGCATGGCCGTAGGCACTTGCAACAATTTCATCAATTGAATTTGTTGAGGCGAGAGCTTTTGTAGTTGTTTCTGAGATAAATTTTGCCTTAGCATATATAGTAGAGTTTTATGATCAAACGAATTGGATGTTTAAAATAGAGTGTTTAAGGAACTTTTTATAACCATGATACGATTTATTGATACCTAAAGTTACTGTTCTTGCTTAAAAATAAGCAATTTTAGGAAAATTTTAAATTTTTTAAGATTAAATGGTAAGGTTTTTGTTATGCAAATGCCTTCTTAAACTTTTTGTAATCAAGGAGATGACGCTATGAGCTGGAAGATTAGAAAAAATACTCACCAAGTTTGGATTTTAGTACAAGGTAATTAGGATTTAGGCCACAATTACCCCTAAAACTTGATAACTCTACGTCAAGTTAAAAATCATTAGATAATTCTTATAGGTTTTATAATAAAAAATTTATTTTCGCATTCCTGCGAGGTAAACATTAGTTTGTGAGATTTTACTAAAACGCACAAACTTAACAGACATTGATTTTACTAAAATTCAGATATAAATATTATGCATCAGTATATTCAAGATTTTCATAAATATGAAGATGGCCAAGAGGTCACTATAAAAGGTTGGGTTGTTAAGATAAGAAACAGCAAAACCAATCACTTTTTTGATTTTAGAGATGGAACAGGTTTTACACAGTGTATTGTATCTATGGATGCTGTAGGTGAAGAAGCTTTTGAAGAAGCTAAACGCTTTACACTAGAGACTGCTGTAGCGTTTACAGGTGCTTTAGTCAAAAATGAAAAAAGCTTGGGTGGGTATGAGATCCAAGTAACTAGTTTTGAAGTGTATCAAATCGGAGAGGGTTTCCCTATTACACAGGCAGATAACGAACATGGTCCAAAGTTTCTAGAAGATCATCGCCATTTGTGGTTGCGTAGACGCCGTCAATGGGCGATTATGCGTGTGCGAAACGAATTGCAAATGGGGATTCATGATTTTTTCCAAAAGGAAGGTTTTGTACAAATGGATGCTCCCTTGCTAACAGGCAATGCTTGTGAAGGAACTACCGATTTGTTCGAGACAGAGTTCTTTGGTGATCCTGCTTACCTTTCTCAGTCAGGACAACTGTATGGAGAGGCTATGGCAATGGCTATGAACAAGATTTATACCTTTGGTCCAACATTCCGTTCCGAAAAATCGAACACTCCACGTCACTTAGCTGAGTTTTGGATGATAGAGCCAGAAATGGCGTTCTTTACCAACGAAGATAACATGGAGACGATTCAGCAGTTTGTTAAGCACGTAATTGCAAGAGCTTTGAAAAACTGTGCAACAGAACTAGACGTTTTGGAGCGAGATACTGCTAGCTTGCAGTTGGTTGTAGATCAAGAATTTCCAAAAGTACTTTACACAGAAGCTGTGAAGATATTGCGTGGAGAAAAATTAGTCAATGGCAAAAATGCAATTGAGGTACAAGAGGCTGATTTAGCTGCTGCTAAAGCTCGTATAGAAGAAGCACAAGCTGAGATCGATGAAATGCAAGCTGCAATCAAAAAGGGTATTAAAAAAGGTGTTCGTCGTGGTTATGAGCGCAAAATACCTGTATTGCAAGCTGAAATTAAGGATTGTGAGGAGCAAGTACGCAATATCCCACAATGGATAGATTCTGCCAAAAACTTTAAAGATGGAGAAGATTTAGGTGGTTCGGACGAAACAGTATTGACACGTGTTTTTGATGCACCTGTGATGGTTTACAACTGGCCAACTAAGATCAAAGCTTTCTACATG
>JAAEPD010000001.1 GCA_024222455.1 Aureispira sp. | reverse complement strand
GTTTGTGAAGCGGGTTGCAATAGTTGTATGGAAGGCTGCTGCGACCCTAATAGACCTTGGTTTTGGATACTCTTAGTCATATTCATTCTTGCTGCTGTAGCAGGCACCTTACTATTGATCTTCTTTCTATAAAAAGAAGACTGGTTTGAAAGCAAAAAAACAGGCTAATACAAATTATGTATCAGCCTGTTTTATATTTTTCTAGATTAGCCTCTTATTTCAAAGCACCAATCATATCTTCTGGACGTACCCAATCTACAAATTCATCTGCAGTTAAGTGACCCAATTCTACACCTGCTTCTTGCAAGGTTTTGTTCTCTTTGTATGCTTTTTTTGCAATCTCAGCAGCCTTATCATAACCAATTTTAGTATTCAATGCTGTTACTAACATTAAAGAGTTAGTCAAGTTGCGTTGAATAGCTGTATGGTTTGGCTCCAAACCTGCTGCACAGTTAGTATTGAAACTATTACAAGCATCGCCAATTAACTGAGCAGACATCAAGAAATTATAAATCATCATAGGTTTGAATACATTCAATTGAAAATGTCCATTCATACCACCTACATTGATAGCTACATCGTTACCCATTACCTGAGCCATAGCCATAGTCATGGCCTCTACTTGTGTGGGATTCACTTTACCTGGCATAATAGAAGAACCTGGTTCATTAGCAGGAATGATATACTCTCCAATACCACAACGTGGCCCAGAAGCCAACATACGAATATCGTTAGATATCTTCATCAAAGACACTGCTACTGTTTTTAGAGCTCCATGCGATTCTACTATTGCATCATGTGCAGCTAAAGCTTCAAATTTGTTTTCAGCAGTCACAAACGGTAAACCTGTAAGCTCTGCTATTACCTCTGCCACACGCTTATCATAACCATTCGGTGTATTTAGGCCTGTTCCTACAGCGGTTCCACCTAACGCTAATTCTGCCAAATGGTCTAATGTATTTTTAATAGCCTTGATTCCATGATTTAGTTGAGATACAAACCCAGATAGCTCTTGTCCTACAGTTACAGGTGTAGCATCCATGAAGTGTGTACGACCAATTTTAACGATATTTTTAAAAGTTTCAGATTTTGCAGCTAAAGTATCTCGCAATGCTTCCAAACCAGGAATAGTTAGTTCTACTACCTTTTTGTAGGCTGCAATATGCATTGCTGTAGGAAAGGTATCATTAGATGATTGAGATTTATTCACATCATCATTAGGGTGCATTGTTTTCTTCTCATCTAACAATGAGCCTCCACTCAACACATGTGCACGATTGGCCACTACTTCATTCACATTCATATTAGATTGTGTGCCTGAACCTGTTTGCCAAACAACTAACGGAAATTGGTCATCTAATTTCCCTGCTAAAATCTCATCACAAACAGCTCCTATGCGCTCAGATTTTGCAGCATCCAAAGCCCCTAACTCTGCATTAGTTATAGCTGCTGCTTTCTTCAAGATAGCAAAAGCTTGTATTACCTCTTTTGGCATTTGTTGCCCACCAATCCTAAAATTCTCCTTAGATCGTTGTGTTTGTGCTGCCCAATACTTATCAGCAGGTACATCTACATATCCAATAGAATCCTTTTCCTTACGAAAACTCATAATATATATTATTTTTATTAAAAATCATTTGGTAGGTAAATATAATGAAATTGTTTAAGAATGGTATTCAATATAGGTCTTTGATAGAGCATTTTTAAAACAATCTCAATAACAAATCTCCAAAATCTTAAATGATTTTTCGAGACATAAAAAAAGAAGTAATTCCTAGTAATACATTAATCCAAAAAACAGGATAGCCCATCTTAACAGCATCCACAAAATGATCCTCTACTCCAAAACCAGGAATGTATTCAACCGTAATTAAGCTCATAGGAACAACTGCAATCAATGCAACTATTAAGGTGAGTATATGAAATCGGTCGGTGGCATCCAAGAGCCATTGTTTGAGCAGAAAAAAGACAATTGCCACCAAAAGTACGATAGCAAAAAGTTTCCAAATAGACCAAGCATAATGGTTAATGGACTCAGGAATCTTATTATATAGATCATAAAAAACACCTCTTGCTAATATAAAACCTCCTATAGCAGCTCCATACATAGTGAGTCCACATACCAATACTCTAGCCATTCCTACCTGACTAATCTTAGCAATAGGCAACAAATAACTAATAACAACTAATAATGTGATAATGTATATAGAATAAAGCTCTTGGTTGAGCCATTCTAAGCTATTCCAACCAATAATAGAATTGATTTCATACAGCCAAATAAGGAGAGAAAGGCTGCCTAAAAACAGGGGCATTAAAAACCAAATAAAGTCTTTTTGTTTCAAAATTTTATAGTATTGAACATTTAGAATGAAGTTGTTTAAGAAAAGATAAGAAGTTAAGCAACTATTGGCAAAATTTCAAATTTCTTACACCTTCTAAATGCATCCAACTTAAAATCGATAAAACAATACAATATTCCCCTCAAAACTTGTTATAATCTCAGTGTGCAAAAGGTCACGTCTTCGTATAACGATAGAATCGTCATAGAGTATCTCTTCACCTTTTCGCTCGAATGCTTGAGTTTGCCACCAAGCTAAAGAAAAACCTATTCCGTAACTACTCTTGATATAATACCGAACCTCAGCTCCTAGCCCATAAACTAGTCCTGTATTCCCTTCTATCTCTTGTACTCTTTTTTGAGAATGTTGTTCTATGTCTTTTTTCTGGCTCAGCAATGTCAATCCACCTATTTCTGGCATCAACTTCAATCCTATTCCAAGTTCTTCCCAAGTATAGCCTATCAATGGACTAAATGTATATTTGAATAGATGGTAATCTCCCCCAGATACAGAACCTGCAGAGCGGCTTCCAGAACTTGTAGTAATACTAGCAAGTTGTTCCGTAGCTTCCTCTTGATTATTATAGAAATAGACATAGCCTGTATTTATACCCAGTCCCAAAAATTGGCTAAACATATAATCCGCCCCCATTGTCACATTCACTCCTAAAGAAGGAAAACTATATGCATTCTCATTTTTAAACTTTTGCATTGGGATATTAACCCCTTCTCGCAAAGAAACCGAAAAATACTGTGCATTACCAATACTTACATTTAGTATTAGTCCTAATATAACTATAATGAATACTCGCATACCAATATAGACATTCATAATATCAGTTC